>NZ_JBBIAB010000009.1 GCF_039634785.1 Tistrella mobilis
GGTGGATCCGCGCCAGCGTGCCATCCCATTCCCACAGACCCAGATATTCATGCACCGTACTCCGGGGCGGCAGATCCTTGGGCAGAGCCCGCCATTGGCAGCCGGTCATCAGCACATAGAATACGCCGTTCAGAACCTCGCGGACATCGACCGTGCGCTGCCGACCGCCGCGCTTCGCGGGCGGGATCAGCGGCTCGACAAGCGCCCATTCTTCATCCGTCAGGTCGCTCGGATATCTCAACCCCGGCCGCTCATAAACACGGCGGGTTTCCGTCGTCCACATTCTGTCCGCTCCCATTTCCTTTGGGGCGGCATCGAATCACAACAGATTCACCGGATTCAATAACATTCCGGACGGGCTCTTACTGAGGTTCTTGATTTATTGGATTCTGCAACCGAGAAAGAATCAAGCTTCTTCAGATTGTCGGTTTTTGAAATATATAGAAAAGTCCTGGATATCGAGAATGCAAATTTAATAGTTAAAAGGACGCGCGATATTTTGAATTCTACAAACAGAATGCATCGGTCTGGTGTGTATAAATATGGCGAAGATGCTGATGAGATTCAAAGATCTATCGAAGAAGAAAATATATTACACGAAAATGCCTGGCTTTTTCTTTCAGAAGTGCCGCCAGGTGAGTGGAGCCAGCAGATCGTCAAAGATCTGATGGATGACGGGCTTGGGTTGGTATACGAGAGTGGCTTAGAGCCCGAAATTGCGCTTAAGGTGCTGCTCGTTCATGGTCCGGGACGCGCGGTCAGCAGTCTTGCCGCTTTGCGTGCCAGTCATGCGACGGCCCCCTGGAATATTGCCTCGATCCGTATGGCCGCCCATCTCGCGGCTGGCGGAGACCCTGAGGCTGAAGTCCTGCTGGCCTGGTTGGGACGGGTGGAGCCTGATCGGTTACCGTTGGCATCCGTCCGTCGCGATCCAGCGCAAGCACATAGTGTTCTGTCCATCTTTTTAAAGCATTGGGATGATGTTTCGGCATCGCGAAGCCTCAGGGAAGAGGCGGAAGCGCGGGTGATGGACGTTGTCTATGCGGCCTGCGGTGTGCGGGCGGCCTTGTCTGACCTCGGATTATGGGGACGGATATCCTTCACCCTCGAGGCCCTTGTCGGCCGTGCCATTCCCCGCCCTCGGTGCTGGACGCCCGATCAATTGGAAACGCTGAGGAAACTATACGCCGCTTTCGATGTCGGATCGGCTCATCGTGTCGCCCTGGCGCAGCACATCCAGGAACAGTCGCCGTCCGATGGCCTTGAATCTGCGCTACCGTGGCTGATACCCGGCTGGGTCCTGTTCTGGGTAACCTTCCTCTTCGTCTTCCCATGGTCGCGCACGGTCCAGGCGATCTTTTTCTGGAATCCGCGGGTCCGGGGCATGGTGAGCCTGGGTGCAGTCCCCCTGATGCTTCATCTGCCGCCGCTGCGTCGCCATCTGCTGCGCCCCTTCCGGGAGAAGCTTCTCGAGGAAGCCAGACTCGAGGCATTACCGGACCTCGGCTTCTTCGGAGACGTTCGGGTACGGCATGGCGATGGGCCGGCGCGGCCGATCACGGATGTCCTCCCCGGCCTGTCCGGGGCGGTGGTGCTGCGTGGCGATGCCGGGCTCGGCAAGACGTCGATCCTGCGCCAGCTGGCCTCACAGCAGCGTCGGCCGGTGGTTTTCCTGCAGGCGCGGGACTGCGCGGATGGTGTGGAGGCAGCCGTTCTGGACCACATCGGCCGGATCCAGGAAGAGGGCTTCGTGCGCGGGGCGATCCATACCGGCGGACTGCTCGTCCTGATCGATGGGCTGAACGAGGTTTCCGTAGAGATCCGAATGAAGATCAGCGACCTGCTGAAGAGACGTATTCGAGGCGATATCGTTGTCGCCACCCAGCCGATTGAATGGGAGCCCCCGGCTGGAGTGCGCGTCTACGATCTCCTGCCGCTTGATCGTGAGGCGACACGCCGCTTTCTTGTGTCGCGACCAGTGGCGGCAGATCCGACTCATCTGGTCCATGGTCCGGCCTTCGAGGCCGCCGTCGACTGCTTTATCACCGGTGCGCTGGATCAGGCGCCGGGTGAGGGCGAGCGGGAAGCGGCGAAAATCATCCTGTCCAATCCCTTTGATCTTACCCTTGCAGCCGACCTGCTGGCCCGGGGGCACATGCCTGCCGCCACGGGATTGATCGATGCCGCATTCCGCCTTGCCGATGAAGGCGGGCCGGGTGAACCGGGGTATCGTGCGAAGGCAGGGGTTCCCTTCCCGCTGGTTGCGTTCGGCCGGCACGCCGTACAGATGCGCCTGGAGGATCGCAACTGGTTCCAGCCTGGTGAATTCGAAGCGGAGCAGCCCTGTCTGATCCACCAGAGAATGCTCGTACAACGCTCGGTGATGGCGTGGCGGGGCCGGGAGGGCGAAGCGCCGGAGCGGGTGATCTTCCGGCACGACCGGATCTGGGATTTCTTCATGGCGGCGGCGTTCGAGGCGGATGCCGATCTGGTGGAGGCGCATCTCGGAGATCCACGTTTCAGGGGGGTCTACCTTCGGATTGCGGAAACCTGGCCGCCGGAGAAGGCCATGGTGGTTTGGGATGCACTCGTTCAGGTGGCAGCCGAACGGAACGAGCATGCCGTTTCAGACGCCGTCGTAATGCGCCTCAAGGCGCGGCTCGGGGCGGTGAAGCCGGCATAGGCCGCAGAGTTCCGGAACGACATTTCCTTTCAGTCCGATCGCGGGGCGGTTAAACCGCGCAAGGATCGGTCCTGCGACGGGCGGGGCCGGTTGTCTCTCGTAACCCCCGCAAAAGACTGGTGACATGACATGTTGGATGATGAACGCGGTCCGCTGCTTCGGCAGGCCCTCTCTCGTCTCGACGCGGCGGCCGCGTATCTCGACCTCGATCCGGACGTGGCGGAGAAGCTGGGTGCCCCCCGCGAGACCCTGAAGGCGCGGTTGCTGATCCGGATGGATGATGGTAGCCGGCGGGCCTTCACCGCCTGGCGCTGCCGCTATGACGACACCCGCGGCCCCACCAAGGGCGGCATCCGTTATCACCCCGCCTCGACCATGGACGAGGTGGAGGCGCTGGCCTTCTGGATGACCTTCAAATGCGCGGTGATGAACCTGCCCTATGGCGGCGGCAAGGGTGCGATCCGGGTGGATCCGCACGGCCTGTCACGGGCGGAGCTGGAGCGGCTGTCGCGCGCCTATGTCCAGGCCTTCGCCGGTGTGATCGGGCCGGACCGCGACATTCCGGCACCCGATGTCTATACCGACGCCATGGTCATGGGCTGGATGGCCGATGAATACGGCTCGCTGACCGGTGCGCCGGCGCCGGCGGTGGTCACCGGCAAGCCGGTGGCGCTGGGCGGATCGCTCGGCCGCGGTGACGCCACGGCCCGCGGCGGCTGGTATCTGCTGCGCCATCTGGCTGCCCGTCTCGGCGTCGAGGACCAGCCCGGCCGCGTGCGGCGGGCGATCGTTCAGGGCTATGGCAATGCCGGCCGGCATATGGCACGGCTGCTGGCGTCCGACGGCTGGACGATCGTTGGCGTTTCCGACAGCCGGGGTGCGGTGGCGGCACCCGGCGGTATCGACCTCGATGCGCTGGATGCCGCCAAGGCCCGGGGCGGGGTCGGTCTTCTGGAGGGGCCGGGCGTGCGCCGGGTCGATCCGGACGAGATCCTGGCCCTGGATGCCGAGCTGCTGGTGCCGGCGGCCCTGGAAGAGATGATCCATGCCGGCAATGTCCATCTGATCACGGCACCGGTGGTGCTGGAGCTGGCTAATGGCCCGGTGACGCCCGAGGCCGACGAGGTGCTGGCCGCCCGCGGCATCACCGTGCTGCCCGACATCCTGGCCAATGCCGGCGGTGTCACGGTCTCGTATTTCGAATGGGTCCAGAACCGGCAGGGCTGGTACTGGGGCGAGGCCGAGGTGCATGAGCGGCTGAAAGCGGCGATGGAGCGGGAAGGCGACGCGATCGGCGATCGCGTTGTAACCCTCGGTATCGACTGGCGGACCGCGGCCTATGTCCATGGTCTGGCGCGGCTGGCGGATGCGATTGCCGCCCACGGCACCCAGACCGACTTCCGCGGCTGACGATCGGCCGACTTCCGGGGACTGATGCCGGGCCGAGGCCGAGCCCCGCTCGTGCAGGGGGTGCGGAGCTTTCGGCCCGCGCCCCCTGGCGGGAAGACGGGCGGGGGGATAGGATCGCCCAGGCGTTCCCGTCTCCCCCGCTTCCGGATCCGCACCGCTGATGTCTTCCACCCCGCAGAGCCCCTCGCCGGCGCTGCCTGCCGGCGCGCCCCCGGGGCTTGGCCGGCCGGCCGCCGCGGCGTTCGGCGCCTATGTCATCTGGGGCCTGTTCCCGCTCTATTTCTCGGCCCTGGCCGCGGTACCGTCGCTGGAGGTTCTGGCCGACCGGATCCTGGGCTCGCTGGTCGTGCTGATCTTCATTGCCGCGGGCCATCGTCACCGGGCCGAAATCCGCGCCGTGATCGCCCGGCCCCGGGTGCTGGGCCTGCTCTGCCTCAGCGCCGTCGCCATCGCGGCCAATTGGGGGGTCTATATCTACGCGGTCCAGACCGGCCGCGCGGTCGATGCCAGCCTCGGCTATTACGTCAATCCGCTGGTCTCGGTGGTGCTGGGCGTGGTGTTCCTGCGCGAAAGGCCGCGGGCGATGCAGATCCTGGCCTTCTTCCTGGCGATCGGCGGGGTCGCCTGGATTGCGGGGGAAGGCGGCGGCCTGCCCTGGATCGCGATCGCGCTGGCCATGAGCTTCGGCACCTATGGCCTGTTGCGCAAGCTGGCTGCGGTCGGTGCCGTCGCCGGGCTTGCGATCGAAACCGCGGTGCTGGCGCCGGTGGCTCTCGGCTGGACGATCTTCGCGGCAGCCGGCGGTGTTCTGGCCATCCCCTCGGCCGGGCCGCTGCAGGTGCTGCTGCTGCTGGCCGCCGGTGCCGTAACGGTGGTGCCGCTGCTGATGTTCGGCTTTGCGGCGCCGCGCCTGCCCCTCGGCCTGCTGGGCTTTCTGCAATACGTCAATCCGACCTGTCAGCTCGCCGTGGCTGTGTTTCTGCTGGGCGAAACCGTCTCCGAGGCGCAAGGTGTGGCCTTCGTTCTCATCTGGATCGCGCTCGCGCTTTATACCGGTGATGCGGTAGTGGCCCGACGCCGTTCTCTGCGCTAAAGTCCTTGGCCATGCGCACGCTTTATCATCACTGGCTGAACCCTGGTTGCCGCGTGGTCCGACTGGCCCTCGGCGAGAAGCAGCTCGATCACGATCTGCAGCTCGAAAAGGCGTGGGAACGCCGCACCGAGTTCCTGAGGCTCAATCCGGCAGCCGTGCTTCCGGTTCTGGTTGAAGCCGACGACACCGTGGTCGCCGGCCATCGCACCGTGCTCGAATATCTGGAAGAGGCCTATCCGGAACATCCCCTGCTGCCGCGCCGGCCGGGAGACCGGGCCGAGGTGCGCCGGCTGATCGACTGGTTCGACCATAAATTCTCCGACGAGGTCACCCGCAATCTCGTGGGGGAGAAGGTCGACAAGCGCCTGGCAGGCTTGGGACAGCCGACTTCGGCCGCGATCCGCGCGGGCCTTGCCAATATCAACTATCACCTGGAATACGTGGCCTTCCTGACCGAGCGGCGCAAATGGCTGGCCGGCGACCAGCTCTCGCTGGCCGATCTGGCCGCTGCCGCCCATCTTTCGGCGATCGACTATCTGGGCGATGTGCCCTGGGTCCGCCATCCGGTCGCCAAGGAATGGTATGTCCGGATCAAGTCCCGGCCGAGCTTCCGGCCCATGCTCAAGGACCGGATCATCGGCATTGCGCCCGCGGCGCATTATGGCGACCTCGATTTCTGACCGGCGCCCGCCCGCGCCACCACCGCCCAGGCGCAAGGGGCCGCCGCTCGACCTTGATCCCGCCGGCTGGACAGCGGCGATCCGCGCCAGGGCCAGGGAGATCGGCTTCGATGCCGTGGGCTTTGCCCCGGCCCGCCTTCCCCCTGCGACAGGCGAGGCGCTCGACCGGTTCGTCGAACTCGGCCGCCATGGCGACATGCGCTGGATCGAGGACCGGATCGACTGGCGCCGCAGCCCCGATGCACTCTGGCCCGAGGCACGGAGCGCGATTGTCCTTGCCCAGAATTACGGACCGGCCACCGACCCTCTGGCCAATCTCTCCTGCCCTGAAACCGGCAGCCTGTCGGTCTATGCCCGGGGCGACGATTATCACGAGGTGATCAAGGCAAAGCTGCGCCGTCTGGCCCGCTGGCTCTGGGACGAAAGCGCGGTCGAGCTGAAATTCTTCGTCGATACCGCGCCGGTGATGGAAAAGCCCCTGGCGGCGCTGGCCGGGCTGGGCTGGCAGGGGCGGCACACCAATCTGGTTTCGCGTGATTTCGGATCCTGGACCTTCCTGGCGGTGATGCTGACCGGGCTGGATCTTGTCCATGACCGCCCCCATGGCGATCGCTGCGGCAGCTGCCATGCCTGTCTGGATGCCTGTCCGACCGATGCCTTCCCGGCGCCTTATGAACTGGATGCCCGGCGCTGCATTTCCTATCTCACCATCGAACTCGACGGGCCGGTGCCGGCGGAGTTCCGGGCCGCCATGGGCAACCGGATCTATGGCTGCGACGACTGCCTGGCGGTCTGCCCCTGGAACAAGTTCGCGAGAGGGGCCGCCGAGATGAAGCTGGCGGGCCGCGAGGCGCTGACGGCGCCGGCGCTTGCCGATCTGGCCGGACTGGACGATGGCGCATTCCGCACCATGTTCGCCAAGACCGCCGTCAAGCGGATCGGCCGCGACCGCTTCGTCCGCAATGTCGCGATCGCGATCGGCAATTCGGGGCGCCCTGATCTGGTGCCGGCACTCCGGCCGCTGCTGGCGGATGGGGCGGCGCAGGTGCGGGCGATGGCGGTCTGGGCGGCATCGCGGCTGATGTCGCCGGCTGAATTTGCAGGCGCGGCGGCCGGGCGGTTGCCGGGCGAAACCGATCCGGTGGTGCTGAGCGAATGGCGGGCTGCCGGTGTCCTGTCCGAGGAGGGGCCATGACCGACCACCCCGCCGATCACGAGGCGACCGATCCCGTGGCCCTGCTTCGCCCTGTGGCGGGCGATGGCGGCCTGCTGTTCTGCTTCGGCCTGGGCTTTTCCGCCCGGGCTTTGGCCCGGGCCTGGATGGCGGCGGGCGGCCGGGTGGCCGGTACCTGCCGGAGCGCCGGCAAGCGCGATCAGCTGGCGGCCGAGGGGATCACCGCGCATCTGTTCGACGGCAGCGAAGCGATGGACGCCGCAGGTCTCGCGGATCTGGGACAGGCCGTGGCGATCCTGTCTTCGGTCGGCCCCGACGCCGGGGGCGATGCGGTGATCCGGGTCCACGGTGCGGATATTGCCGCCGCGGCGGCAGCCGGTGCGGCACGCGGTGCCGCGCCCTGGATCGGCTATCTGTCGACCACCGGGGTCTATGGCGATCATGGCGGCGGCTGGGTCGACGAGACCACGCCGACCATCGACGCCGGCGGCCGGGGTGGCCGCCGGGTGGCGGCGGAACAGGCCTGGTCGGCGCTGGCGCCCGAGGCCCCGGCCCATCTCTTCCGGCTGGCCGGCATCTATGGCCCCGGCCGTTCGGCGCTCGATACGGTCCGCGCCGGGCGGGCGCATCGGGTGGTGAAGCCGGGCCAGGTCTTCTCGCGCATCCATGTCGACGACATCGCCGCCGTGCTGGCCGCCTCGATCGCCCACCCTGCGCCGGGGCGTGCCTACAATCTCTGCGACGACGAGGCCGCCCCGCCCCAGGACGTGATCCTGCATGCCTGCGAGTTGCTGGGGGTGACGCCGCCGCCGGAAGTGCCGTTCGAAGAGGCCGATCTCAGCCCCATGGCGCGCAGCTTCTATGCCGACAACAAGCGGGTGCGCAACAACCGGATCCGCGAGGAGCTGGGCGTGCGGCTGAAATACCGCACCTACCGGGACGGGCTGGCCGCCCAGCTTGCGGCGGAAGCGGCGCGCCGGTAGCCGCGGTCAGGCGGGAAGCCGCAGATGCCGCCCGATGCCCACCCGGGCGAGCAGGTCCGGATCATGGCTGACCAGGACCAGCGCGCCATCCCAGGCGGCAAGTGCGGTCTCCACCGTCTCGGTCGCCTCCAGGTCCAGGTGATTGGTGGGCTCGTCGAGCAGCAGCAGCTCCGGCGGTTCCGCCTGGCCGAGCAGGCAGGCGAGAGCGACCCGCATCCGCTCGCCGCCGCTCAGCATGGCCGTCTGCCGCAATGCGGCGTCACCGCGGAACAGGAAGCGTGCAAGGATTGCGCGCAGGGCTTCCTCTCCGGCATCGGGCGCATGGCGCCGCAGATTGTCGAGCAGGCTGAGCGCCGGATCGAGCAGATCCGCATGCTGGTCGAGCAGGGCGATCCGGCCGGGGCGTCGGACCGAACCGCTGCGGGGCCGGTCCAGCCCGGCGGCGATCCTGAGCAGCGACGTCTTGCCGGCGCCGTTCGGGCCCGTGATCGCGATCCGCTCCGGCCCCGTGACGCTGAGATCGGGCAGGGAGATGCCGGCTGCCGTCACGACATCGCGCAGGTCGAGCAGCTCCCGCCCGCGGGCGAGGTCTGTTGCGGGCAGTGAAAAAACCGGCCGGCCGGTGAGGTCGAGCGCGGCGCGGGCGGCCGTCAGGTCGCCTGCTGCCGTCTCCAGACGCCTTGCTGCCAGCCGGTTCCCGCGGCCCCGGCTGCGTTCCGCCCGATCCTGTCGGGCATCGAGCAGGATTTTCGGCATGTCGCCGCGGGCGCGATGCCGGCGGCCGGCGGCGTCGCGGCGATCCTGACGCGCGGCCGCCGCAGAGGCCTCGCGCTTTGTCCGGCTCATCTGATCCCGGGCGGCAGCCATGGCGGCATGGGCCGCGGCTTCCCGGGCCGTGCGCGCGGCAAGCCAGGCCTCGCCGCCGCCCGTGTGGTGGAAGACCCGGCCCGGCGCCAGTTCCAGAATGCGCGACAGTCCACGCAACAGGTCCCGGTCATGAGACGCGATGATCAGCCCGCCCGTCCAGTCTGCGATGAGAGAGGCGACCGCCTGCCGCCCGCTCTCGTCCAGATGGTTGGTCGGCTCGTCCAGCAGTAGCAGATCCGGTTCGGCCAGGATCGCGCCTGCAAGCCGCAACCGGGCGCGTTCGCCGCCACTGAGGGTCGCGACGGGGCGGCGGACATCCAGGTCCGAAAGGCCCATCCGGGTCAGTGCCGCGGCGATCCGGGCTTCAAGGCCCCAGTCGATGCGGGCTGCGTCACGGGCGTCGATGCGCCCCGCCAGCGCGCAGTCGATGAGGTCGAGCGCGGCCCTCTGGCCGATCAGATCGGCAACGGTCAGATCCGTCGGCGTGGCTGCCGTCTGGTCGAGCAGCAGGCAGTCGGCCGGCCGGACGATCCGACCGGCGGCGGGAGAGGCATCGCCGCTGATGATCCGGAGCAGGGTCGATTTGCCACTGCCGTTGCGACCGACGAGACCAAGGGACTCCTGGCCCAGATCGAGATCGAGCCCTGAAAAAAGCTCACGCCCCCGGGGATCGATCGCGGCAATGCCGCGGAGGCTGAGGCGCACGGTGGTGGATGACATGGAGAGCCTTCGGAACGGAACGACGACACGGGGTGGGGCGGTCGGTCGTCGTTCCGATCATCGGCAGGGCACTCCTGAAGGCTGCGGCGGCTGAAGGTTCCCGATATGTGGGGAGCCGTGGCCCCGGATCAATCCGCTTCGACCACCAGCCGGCACACCTCGTCGAGGGTGCGGGTCAGCATGGCGATGTCGGACGGCGTCGAAAGCCGGTGATCGCCGCCCTTGACCAGTTCGATCCGGAGATCGGTGGTGGTCAGGGCCGCGGCGGTTTCCAGCGACAGCCGCCAGGGCACGTCGGGATCTTCCAGGCCGTGGAGCAGGCGCACCGGCCCTTCGAAGGGGATGGGGCCGTCGAGCACCAGATTGTCGCGCCCCTCTTCGATCAGCCGGCGGGTGATCACCGTGGGCTCCGGGTCGTATTCCGACGGGATCTCCAGGCGGCCGTCGCGAAGCAGCGCCGCCTGCTGGTCGGCGGTCATGTCGGGCCACATCAGCTTTTCGGTGAAATCGGGCGCCGCGGCGATGCCGATCATGCCCTTCACCCGATCAGGGCGGGCCAGGGCGACGCGCAGCATGATCCAGCCGCCCATGCTGGAGCCCACCAGGACCAGCGGGCCGTCGGTCAGGCGATCGATCATCACCAGCGCATCCTCGACCCAGCGGCCGATGCAGCCGTCTTCGAAGGCGCCGTCCGAGATGCCGTGACCGGAATAGTCGAAGCGCAGATAGGGCCGACCGGTGCGCGCGCAGAATCCGTCGAGCGCCATGGCCTTGGTGCCGGTCATGTCCGAGCGGAACCCGCCCAGGAACACGACGCCCGGCCCGGGCGCCCAGAGCTTGGGCAGATGGCGATGATAGGCCAGATGCACGCCGTCGCCGCGGTCGATGCGGCCGGTATCGGAACCGGCGGGATGGGCGGGGTCGGCGGAAGAGGTGGGGGTGGACACGCGATCCTCCATTTGGGGGATGGGGTTGGATGTGGACGAGGGCGGGCGTGACGGGCCGGATGCATGACAGGTGGACCGGTGACCATTTCGGGGCGTGGGCAGCCCGGACTTCTGCCCGAAAGGTCGCTCGTGTAGTCTGTGGGCGGATCCGGCCGGGTGGCCGGGCCAGCCGTGCCCGCGCCCGCATGGAGCCCTGAACCCGGTGCAATCGGACGATATTAGCAGCAAGCCCGCCCATGACCCAAACGACGGTCCTGTGAAACCCCCCGCGTCGGCCCCCCGGCCGCGCACCGTTCTTCAGGTGCTTCCGGCGCTGGGACCGGGCGGTGTGGAGCGCGGCACCGTCGATATCGCTGCCGGCCTGATCGCCGCCGGCTGGCGTGCCGTCGTCGCCTCGGCGGGCGGACCGCTGGCCGTGGAACTGGAGCGGCTGGGCGGCCGGCATGTCACCCTGCCGCTGGCGACCAAGCGCCCCTGGTCGATCCGCGCCAATGCCGGGCGGCTTGCCGATCTGATCCGGGAAGAGGGGGTGGACCTGGTCCATGCCCGCTCTCGCGCACCGGCCTGGAGCGCCTTTATGGCGGCGGAGCGCACCGGCACCCCCTTCGTGACCACCTTTCACGGCACCTATGGTCACGGCAGCTGGCTGAAGCGCCGCTACAACGCGGTGATGACCCGCGGCCGGCCGCTGATCGCGATCTCGGACTTCATCGCCGACCATCTGCAGACGGTCTATGGCGTCGATCCGGCCGTGATCCGGACCATCCCGCGCGGGGTGGATGTTTCGAAATTCCATCCGGCAGCGGTCTCGGCCGACCGGATCATCGCACTCGCCCGCCGCTGGCGGCTGGACGAAAGCCGGGCACTGATCCTGATGCCGGGCCGCCTCAGCCGGTGGAAGGGGCATATGGTTCTGCTCGACGCGCTGGCCGAGCTTGGGCGGCGCGATGTGCAATGCGTGATGGTGGGCGCGGCCCCCGGCACCGAGAGCTACCGCGCCGAGGTCGAGCAGGCGATCCGGGATCGCGGGCTGGAGGATGTGGTGGGCATTGCGGAGGCCGAGCGCGACATGCCGGCGGCCTATATGCTCGCCGATGTGGTGGTGTCGCCGGCGACGGAGCCCGAGGCTTTCGGTCGGGTGCCGGTGGAGGCCCAGGCGATGGGCCGCTGGATCATCGCCACGGATCATGGCGGCGCGCGCGAGACCGTGAACACGAATATCGGCGGCATGCTTGTGCCGCCGGGGGATGCCGGGGCGCTGGCCCGGGCGCTGGGGCTGGCCCTGACCATGGATCCGAAGGCGCGGGCCGCCGCGGCGCGCGCGATGATCGCCCATGTCGACGGCCGCTTCACCCTTGCCCGGATGCAGGCATCCACGCTGGCGGTCTACGAGGAGGCGCTGGCCCGGGGGCGACCGGCATGAAGAGGGCACAGAAGATCGTCGTGCCGCCAATGCCGGATCCGAAGGCCCGGGTGCTGGTGATCAAGCATTCCGCCTTCGGTGATGTGATCATGGCGCTGGGGCCGATGAAGGCGATCCGCCTGGCCCATCCGGAGGGCCGCATCACCCTGCTGACTACGAAGCCCTATGCCGGGCTGCTGGAACAAAGCGGGCTGTTCGACGAAATCTGGATCGACGAGCGCCCCAAGGCCTGGCAGTTCGGCAAGGTCCGCGACATGCGCCGCCGGCTGAATGCCGAAGGCTTCGAGCGGGTCTACGACCTGCAGACCAGCGATCGCAGCAGCAGCTATTTCCGCCTGTTCGACCGGCCACGGCCGCTCTGGTCCGGCATTGCGCCCGGATGCACGCTGCCCCATGCCAACCCGCAACGCGACCACATGCACACGCTGGAGCGTCAGGCCGAACAGCTGGCCATGGCCGGGATCACCCGGGTGCCGGCGCCGGATCTCTGCTTCCTGAAGGCGGATCTGTCGGGCTTCGATCTGCCGGGGCGGTTCGGTCTTCTGGTGCCGGGTGGCGCCGCCCATCGTCCGGGCAAGCGCTGGCCGGCCGTGAAGTATGCCGAGACCGCGGGGCTGCTTGCCGATCAGGGGATCGTACCGATGCTGATCGGCACGAATGCCGAGGCCGGAGCGATCGATGCGGTGGTGGCTGCCGAGCCGCGGGCCGTATCGCTGCAGGGGCGCACCAGTTTTGCCGAGATCGCAAGTCTCGCCCGACGTGCGGCGATCGCGGTGGGCAACGACACCGGGCCGATGCATCTGATCGCGGCGGTCGGCTGCCCGTCGCTCAGCCTGTTCTCGAAAGAAAGCGACCCGCAGCTGACCCGCCCCCGGGGGCCGCGCGCCTCGTGGGTACGGTCCGATCGGCTTGCCGATCTGTCGGTCGGAGAGGTCGCCACCGCCATCCGTCGGCTGCTCGAGACGTGACCGGGGCTAAGTTGCCGTTCAAGAAAGACTTGCACGACACCGGACCGTGACTATCCTTCTGTCATATCGGCGACGCGCATGTGCGCGTCGACCCCGCCTCATGTCCTGTCGCCCGGTTCAAGAACCATCCCGTCGTCACCATATCCGGTTTTCACCGACCGGTGCCGTGGCCGGGCATGGGTTCTCTGGCCCGGCCTGCAGGGTGCGGGTTTCCGGTCGGCAATCGAAAGGGGACTGACCATCGCTAGAAGACCAATGCCGGTGGCGCCGAACGCGAATCGCGACGCCCATCGCATCAATGAAGCCATCCGCGTGCCGCAGGTGCGTCTGATCGACGCCGACGGCAACATGATCGGTATCGTCTCCCGCGACGACGCCCTGAACCGCGCTGCCGATGCCGGGCTCGACCTGGTTGAGGTTGCGGCTCAGGCCGAGCCGCCGGTGTGCAAGCTTCTCGACTACGGCAAGTTCAAATACGAGTCGCAGAAGAAGGCCCAGGAGGCCCGGAAGAAGCACAAGACGATCGAGATCAAGGAACTCAAGTTCCGGCCGAACATCGACGACAACGACTACAACGTCAAGATGAAGCATGCCGTCAAGTTCCTGACCGAAGGCGACAAGGTGAAGATCACCATGCGCTTCCGCGGTCGTGAAGTGACGCACCAGGATCTGGGCATGCGCGTCCTGATGCGGGTTTCGGGTGATCTTGCCGAACTGGGCAAGGTCGAGCAGCGCCCGACCCTTGAAGGTCGTCAGATGACCATGGTGCTTGCACCGCTCGTCCAGCCGGGCGAGAAGGCCGAAGGTGCGGACAAGGCCGCCGAAAAGGCATGAGCTGACCGGTCTCGTGCCTGCTGGCTTGCGATGGGCGCCGGGACCCGTGGGATCCCGGCTGCCTTTTCGGCAGCGGCGTGCGTCCTGCACTTGCCAAGTGCCGGTGGCGTCGCTATAAAGCCGGCTTCGAAACGCCGGGACGGGCGACCGTTCCGCGCGACATGGTGGCCGTGGCTTCTGGCATGCCCGTCCGCCATGGATGCTCCGCATCGTCCCGTGCCGTTACCTGACGGCTCAGGGGGATGCGACCTGAACAGACGGAGAGCAAAATGCCAAAGCTGAAGAGCAAGAGCGGCGCCAAGAAGCGGTTCCGCCTGACTGCGAGCGGCAAGGTCCGCCGCGCCAGCGCCTTCCATCGTCACTGCATGTCGTCCAAGACGCAGAAGCAGAAGCGCAACAGCCGCAAGACCCAGATCCTGACGGCTGCCGACGCGAAGATCGTCAAGCAGTTCCTGCCCTACGCCTGACCGGCTCCCGGCGGACGACGACAGAAGATGCAGTGTCCGGCCGATGCCCGGCCGGCTCCGAATGATTTCCATCGGGAGTACAGACGATGGCCCGTGTGAAGCGCGGCGTGACGTCCCATGCGCGCCACAAGAAGGTTCTGAAGCTGGCCGAGGGCGCCCGTGGCCGCTCGTCCAAGACGATTCGCGCCGCGAAGCAGCGCGTTGACAAGAACCTGCAGTACGCCTACCGCGACCGCCGCGTCCGCAAGCGCCAGTTCCGCGCGCTGTGGATCCAGCGCATCAACGCCGGTACGCGTGAGCTGGGCATGACCTACAGCCAGTTCATGGCCGGCCTGAAGGCCGCGGCCATCGAGATGGACCGCAAGGTCCTGTCGGATCTGGCCGTGCACGAGCCCGCAGCCTTTAAGAGCCTTGTCGAGCAGGCGCAGAGCGCTCTCGCCAAGGCCGGTGCCTGAGAGACGCGGATACCGGGCGGTGACGCCCGGTAACCCGGATCCGGCACAGAAGGACGCCGATCGAAGCGAGGGGGCCCGCGCCTGCGGGACCCCTCGTTTTGCGTTCTGAGCCAGGTTTCCCCGGAAGAGCGCGGTGTCATCGAATCGTCACCGGTGAACGCGCATTCTGCCCCTCCGTCGGATTTCAAGACTCCGTCGGATCTCAGACGTCCGATCCGCATAAGACCGTCGAGCCAAACTGATCCCGAGGCCTCCATGACCGACATCGACAGCCTGAAGGAGGAGATCGAGGGGCGCATCGCCGCTGCCGCCGATCTCGACGCGCTCGAAGAGGTGCGCGTTCAGGCCTTTGGCCGCAAGGGCCGCATCACCGAGATGCTGAAGGGCCTGGGCGCCCTGGACCCCGAGGCGCGCAAGGCGACCGGCCAGGCGCTGAACCAGGTGCGCGACCAGCTGCAGACGGCCCTGGAGGCCCGCCGCGAGGTGCTGAAGGCGGCGGCCCTGGATGCCCGTCTCGCGGCCGAGCGGATCGACGTCACCCTGCCGGTGCGCCCCGAGCCCCAGGGCCGTATTCACCCGATCTCGCAGGTGATCGACGAGCTGACGGCCATCTTCGCCGATATGGGCTTCCAGGTGGCCGAAGGTCCGCAGATCGAGACCGACTACTACAACTTCACCGCGCTCAACATCCCGCCGGAGCATCCCGCCCGGCAGATGCACGACACCTTCTATGTCCGCGGCAAGGCCGAAGACGGTGCCAACCTGGTGCTGCGCACCCACACCTCGCCGGTGCAGATCCGTACCATGGAGGCGGGCAAGCCGCCTTACCGGATCATCGCGCCGGGGCGGACCTATCGCAGCGACAGCGACATGACCCACACCCCGATGTTCCATCAGGTGGAGGGGCTGGTGATCGATCGCGACATCACCATGGCGCATCTGAAGGGCTGCCTGATCGAGTTCGCCAAGGCCTTCTTCGAGGTCGACGATCTGCCGGTGCGTTTCCGGCCGAGCTATTTCCCCTTCACCGAGCCCTCGGCCGAGATGGATATCGGCTGCCAGCGCGGCGGCGGCGAACTCAAGATCGGCAATTACGGCGACTGGCTGGAGATCCTGGGCTGCGGCATGGTCCACCCCAAGGTGCTGGCCATGGCCGGCATCGATCCCAACGAGTATCAGGGCTTCGCCTTCGGCATGGGCATCGAACGCATCGCCATGCTGAAGTACGGCGTGCCGGATCTGCGCACCTTCTTCGAGGGCGATCCGCGCTGGCTGAAGCATTACGGCTTCGCGGCGGCAGATCTGCCGACGCTTGCCGGCGGTCTGACGCGCTGAACGGAGATCACTCGCGATGAAGTTCACCCTGTCCTGGCTGAAGGACCATCTCGACACCGATGCCGATCTGGACCGGATCGCGCTGGCGCTGACCGCCGTCGGGCTCGAGGTCGAAGAGATCACCGACCGGCGCGCGGCCCTCGCCCCGTTCACCGTCGCCCATGTCATCTCGGCCGAGAAGCATCCGGATGCCGACAAGCTCCGGGTCTGCCGGGTCGATACCGGCGATGGCGAGGTCCAGGTCGTCTGCGGCGCCCCCAATGCCCGCACCGGCATGAAGGCGGTTTTCGCCCGTTCGGGCCTGACCGTGCCCGGCACCGGGCTGACGCTCAAGCCCTCGAAGATCCGCGGCGTCGAAAGCAACGGCATGCTGGTCTCGATGCGCGAGATGGGCCTGTCGGACGAGCATGACGGCATCATCGAGATGCCCGGGGATGCGCCGCTCGGCCAGCCCTTCGCGCCGGTGCTGGGCGTCGACGACCCGGTCATCGAGATTGCGATCACCCCCAACCGGGGTGACTGCCTGGGCGTGCGCGGCATTGCCCGGGACCTGGCCGCCGCTGGTCTCGGCACGCTGAAGCCGCTGGAGGCGACCCCGGTTGCCGGCCGTTTCCCGAACCCGGTCGCCATCCGGATCACCGATGATGCCAGGTCCGGCTGCCCGGTCTTTGCCGGGCGCACCATCCGCGGCGTGACCAATGGTGCAGCACCCGACTGGATGCTGCGCCGGCTGACCGCGGTCGGGCTCAGGCCGATTTCGGTACTGGTCGACATCACCAACTATGTGTCGCTGGATCTGGGGCGGCCGCTGCATGTCTTCGACGCAAAGAAGCTGACCGGCGATCTGACCATCCGCACCGCCGCCGAGGGCGAAAGCCTGAAGGCGCTGGACGAGCGGACCTATGCGCTGGGTGCCGGCCGCGACGTGGTGATCGCCGACGATGCCGGGGTGCAGAGCCTGGGCGGCATCATGGGTGGCGAGGCGACCGGCGTCGACGAGACCACCACCGAGGTGGTGCTGGAATGCGCCTGGTTCGATCCGAAGCGGATCGCCGAAAGCGGCCGGGCCCTCTCGATCCTGAGCGATGCCCGCTATCGGTTCGAGCGCACCGTCGACCCCGAGACGGTGCTGCCGGGCACCGAGATTGCGACCGCGCTGATCCTGAAGCTTGCCGGTGGCGAGGCATCCGAGGTTACGGTCGCGGGCGAAGTGCCGGGCTTCGACCGGGTCATCGGCTTCCGCCCGGCGCGGGTGGAAAGCCTGGGCGGCATCGTCGTCGATCCGGCGGCGCAGGCCACCATCCTCACCCGCCTCGGCTTCGACGTGGTGCAGGAGAGCGACGCCCTCTGGCAGGTCCGGGTACCGAGCTGGCGCCAGGATGTCGAGGGCGAGGCGGATCTGGTCGAGGAGGTGCTGCGCATCAACGGCTATGACGCCGTGCCGCCGGTGCCGCTGCCGCGGGTGGATGTGGTGACCCGCACCGCAGCCAATGACCGCCGTCGCCGGGCCGGCTGGGTCCGCCGCGATCTGGCCGCCCGCGGCCTGGTCGAGACGGTGAACTACTCCTTCCTGACCGCGGCCGCCGCCCGGCGCTTCGGCGGCGGGGCGGACGAGCTGCATCTGCTGAACCCGATCTCGGCGGATCTGGAAGTGATGCGGCCCACCCCGCTCGCCTCTCTGGTCATGGTGGCCGGTCGGGCTGCCGCCCGTGGCGAGCTGGACGGCCGGTGGTTCGAGGTCGGCCCCGGCTGGCGCGGCATCGCGCCTTCCGACCAGCGCAACCTGGCGACCGGTCTGCGCACCGGCCGCACCGGGCCGCGCAGCTGGACCGGGCAGCCGCGGACGGTCGACGTCTTCGATGCCAAGGCCGACATCCTGGCGGCGCTTGCGGCCGCGGGCATGGATGCCGACAAGGTGCAGATCGTCGCCGGCGAGGCGCCCGGCCATTACCATCCCGGCCGGTCGGCCGCGGTGAAGCTGGGGCCGAAGCTGACGCTCGGCTTCTTCGGCGAGCTGCATCCGCTGGTGGTCGAGGCCCATGACGTGAAGGGGCCGGCCGTCGGCTTCGAGCTGGATCTCGACGCCCTGCCGGAGCCCAAGCGCAAGGCCGACCGGACCCGTCCGGCGCTGGTGCTGCACGACCTGCAGCCGGTCGAGCGCGATTTCGCCTTCGTGGTCGATGCCGGGGTTGCGGCCGAGGCGCTGATCAAGGCGGTGCGCGGCGCCGAAAAGAAGCTGATCACCGACGTCTCGGTCTTCGACCGCTACGAGGGTGAGCGGCTGGGCGCCGGCAAGGTCTCGCTTGCGGTGTCGGTGACCCTGCAGCCGGTGGAGCGCACCCTGACCGATGCCGAAATCCAGGCGGTGTCGGACCGGATCGTCGCCGCGGTCACCAAGGCGACGGGGGCCGTGCTGCGGGGCTGACGGGGGGCCGGCGGCCCCGGACGAAACAGCCACGACGAAAAGAGCCGGGGGCGGCACGGGGTGTGACATGCGTCGCAGACCGTGCCGCCCCTGCGTTTTTGACACGATCCATTTTTGCTGCGCTGCCGTATGATTGTCATCCGGGTGTCATTCGGATCGGTTGCGGCATTGATGGCGCCCGGAAACACGCCCATATGCGGTCGGCCTGCATGCGGTGGGACGGCCGTGCCTTCCGCCAGATCGCCACATCTCGTGCCATACCTGTCCGTCAGAGGCTGCCGGCGCATGTCCGAAGTCGATCAACTGTTGCTTGCCCGGGAAAAGAAGGGCGTGCGCTTCGCGCTGGTCGCCCGGCTCGGCATGCTCGGCATCGTCTTCGGGTTGCATGTCTTCCTGTATCAGACCATCGGCGAACTGGCGCTGGTCGGTCTGCTCTGCGGCGGTGCTGCGATCGGGACCGCGGCCCTGCTGATGCATCTGGATCGCCAGGGCTGTCCCAAGCTGACCGGCTATCTGGCGACCCTGCTGGACGTGATGGTGCTGAGCGGACTGCCCGTGATCTGGTATATCGGCTCGGGCGCCGAGCAGGTGGTCGGGCCGCAGTTTTTCCTGCAGACCCGCATGACCGTCGGCGTGCTGATGGTGATGGTGGTGAACGCGCTCGCCTTCCGTCCGGCCTATCCGCTGGTGATCGCCATCGGCTTCGTGGCGATCTATGGCGGTTTCTCGGGCATGATCCTGAATGATCCGCGCACGGCGATCACCACCGACCCGCTGGCCGCCATGACCGGCATGGGGGTGGCGCCCAGGCTGGTGGTCGCCGATATGGTGATCGTGATGGTGGTGGGGCTGCTGCTCGCCGTCATGACCCGGGTCGCCCGCCGCATGGCGGTTCAGGCGGTGCGACAGCAGCATGCCTCGGACCAGCTTCGCCGCTATTTCTCGCCGGCCGTGGCCGCCCGGATCGCGGAAGGCGGTGACGATTTCTTCCGCCCCGGCGGCGTGGTGCGCGAGGTGGCGGTTCTGTTTGCCGATATTCGCGGTTTCACCCACCTCTCCGCCCAGATGCCGCCCGCCCATGTGCTGGACCTGCTGCGCAGCTACCATGCCGAGATGGTCGCCACCGTCTTCGCCCATGGCGGCACGCTCGACAAGTTCATCGGCGATGCGATCATGGTGACCTTCGGCTCGGCCGAACCCGACCCCAACCCGGCCCGCCGGGCGCTGGAGACGGCACTTGCCATGCGCGAGGCGCTGGAGCGGTTGAACCGGCGGCGGATCGCCGCGGGGGAACCGCCGCTCGCCCAGGATGTGGGTGTCCATGTCGGCCCGGCGCTCGTCGGCAATGTCGGCACGCCCGAGCGGCTGGAGCACACGGTGATCGGCGATACGGTCAACACCGCCAGCCGGATCGAGGCGGCGTGCAAACAGCATGGCCGTGACCTGCTGATCTCGGAGGCGGTCGTCGCCAAGGCCGGCGGGGGCTTCCTGCTCGAACGGCTGGCGCCGACCGTGCTCGCCGGCAAGACCGACCCGATCCAGCTCTATGCGGTGCTGGGGCATACCGCGGCAGATCAGGATGACGACGTGATCCTGCCGGGGCTCCACGCCACACCCTGGGTGGTGGAGATGGACAAGGCCGAAGACGACGCGCCGGCCGCGGCCAACGGGCTGGTGCGCGGCGCCGCCTGACCCCGGTCTGCCTGCGCCGGCCCACCGACGCCGATCCCGGTTGCCAGCGCCCCTTGCGGGCCTTATGTTCCCCGGCAACTCAAACGCTTGTGCCTGCCCGGCCCCTTGTGCCCATCCGGCTGACGGGGCCCGGCCCTTCGGGGATGTCCATGACCGACCTCGCGAACATCCGCAACTTCTCGATCATCGCCCATATCGACCATGGCAAGTCGACCCTCGCCGACCGCCTGATCGAGCGGCTGGGCGGTCTTCAGGGCCGCGAGATGAAGGAGCAGATCCTCGACTCGATGGATATCGAGCGCGAGCGGGGCATCACGATCAAGGCGCAGACCGTCCGGCTGACCTATGACGCCAAGGACGGCAAGACCTACGAGCTGAACCTGATCGACACGCCCGGCCATGTCGACTTCTCCTACGAGGTCAGCCGCTCGCTGTCGGCCTGCGAAGGTTCTCTGCTGCTGGTCGATGCCAGCCAGGGCGTCGAGGCGCAGACGCTCGCCAATGCCTATCTCGCGATCGACAATGATCACGAGATCGTGCCGGTGCTGAACAAGGTCGATCTGCCGGCGGCGGAGCCCGAGCGCATCAAGCAGCAGATCGAGGACGTGATCGGGCTCGATGCCTCGCAGGCGATCCCGATTTCGGCCAAGACCGGTGTCGGCATCGACGACGTGCTTGAAGCCCTGATTACCCGTCTGCCGGCCCCTGCCGGCGATCCGGCGGCGCCACTGAAGGCGCTGGTCGTCGACAGCTGGTACGACCCCTATCTGGGCGTGGTCATCCTGGTGCGCGTCAAGGACGGGACGCTTAAGAAGGGCGCCAAGATCCGCTTCATGGCGACGAAGCGCGCGCATCCGGTGGACCGGGTGGGCGTGTTCACGCCCAAGCCGCTGATGGTCGACGCGCTGGACTGCGGCTCGATCGGCTTCATCACCGCCGGTATCAAGGACATCGCCGATGCCCAGGTCGGCGACACCATCACCGAAGAGGACCGGCCGGCGGCGGCCCCCCTGCCGGGCTTCAAGCCGACGGTGCCGGTGGTGTTCTGCTCGCTCTTCCCGGTCGATGCCAGCGATTACGAGCATCTGCGCGACAGCCTGGGCAAGCTCCGGCTCAACGATGCGGCGCTGCATTTCGAGCCCGAGACCTCGACGGCGCTCGGCCTCGGCTTCCGTTGCGGCTTCCTGGGGCTGCTGCATCTGGAGATTATCCAGGAGCGGCTGGAGCGCGAGTTCAATCTCGACCTCATCACCACCGCGCCGAGCGTGGTCTATAAGGTCTATAAGATCGACGGCTCGATCATGGAGCTGCACAACCCGGCGGACATGCCCGACCCGGTGCAGATCGACCATATCGAAGAGCCGATGATCAATGCCACCATCATGGTGCCGGATGACCATCTGGGCGCCGTGCTGAAGCTTTGTGAAGAGAAGCGCGGCCGGCAGAAGGAGCTGACCTATGTCGGCGGCCGGGCGATGGTGGTGTATGAACTGCCGCTGGCCGAGGTGGTGTTCGATTTCTACGACCGGCTGAAGTCGGTCAGCCGCGGCTATGCCAGCTTCGACTATCAGCTTCAGGGCTATGAGGAGAGCGATCTCGTCAAGCTGACCATCCTGGTCAACAAGGAGCCGGTCGACGCGCTGTCGATCATCGTCCACCGCGCCATGTCGGAGGGGCGTGGCCGGGTGATCTGCGAACGGCTGAAGGACCTGATCCCCCGCCAGATGTTCCAGATCGCGGTTCAGGCGGCGATCGGCGGCCGGGTTGTGGCACGTGAGACCGTGAAGGCACTGCGCAAGGACGTGCTGGCCAAGTGCTATGGCGGCGACGTCAGCCGCAAGCGCAAGCTGCTGGAGAAGCAGAAGGAAGGCAAGAAGCGCATGCGGACCTACGGCAATGTCGAGATCCCGCAGTCGGCCTTCATCGCTGCGCTCAAGATCGACGGCTGATCGACCGATCGGCAATCGTCCGGATAAAGTTGATGCCCGGGGTTGATGCACCCCGGGCATTTTTCGTCAGCGCCGCCGACTGAACCGCCGACGCCGGTCACCCTCGCCGCTTCTGCCGCCGGTTGCCAGCAGCAGCACGCCCAGCACGCCCGCCACTGCCCAGATCGGCAGTTCCAGAACCGTCCGCACCGGCGGCCACAGACCGGGCCACAGGGCGTTCTCGATGCCGGCCTGCAGGCCGATCAGGCTGTTGCGGTCGATGGCTGCCCACAGGCTGGACAGGGGGATGATTTCCCATGTCCCCTGATACCAGGCCCCGACGGCTTCGAGACCGACGAGAACCAGGGCGGCGATGAGCAGCAGGAAGGCGAGGCTTCGGCGAACCGACATGCGGCAGACAATCTCCGTTCTGCGGGTGCAAGGACCAGCGACGACAAGCTTAGACCATCAACCCGTCTTGGCAACCGCCGCCGCACTTCGTCCGCCATGCGGTTCCGGCATATGCCCCGGCATGTCCAGGCTCCGGCATGCCCTTGCCATTATCCCGGCCCGGACCCCAGATCGACGGTTGCGCCCCGCCGTCGTCCGGCTATAATGCGCGCCGCCGGTCGACCGGGATGCACGCACCGCACAGCATCCCAAGCAAGACAGTCGACCGGGCACAAGGCCGGAGGGATGGCCGAGCGGTCGAAGGCGCACGCCTGGAAAGTGTGTATACGGTAACACGTATCGTGGGTTCGAATCCCACTCCCTCCGCCATCTCAGTCGCCGCTCTGCATGCCAGGCGCGGCTGGCAGGGCGCGTCCTCTGCGCCTCGGGCACGCCATCCTGTCGGATGGCCGCCGTTTTGCCCCCTCTCCCTTCTTCCCTGAGTGTGACGGACGCCAGCACAGCGATCCGTTTCGGATGGCTGTGATCGTTTGCCTTCAGGGCCTCTGGCGGCACGCCGGGTGCGCGATGGGGATGTTCTCGCGTCTTGCGATCGATTTCGGCCATTGATCCCGCATAGGGTTGGGAACATAATCGGAACAAAGCCACGTCGCGGAGGCGAGATGAAGGTTCAACGTATTCGGGATCCGTTGCACAACCTTATCGAATTCTCCGGGGAAGACTTCGAACAGAAGATGTGGGACATCATCCAGACGCCCCCGTTTCAGCGCCTGAGGCGTGTGAAGCAGCTGGGCTTCTCGGATCTGGTCTATCCCGGGGCGACGCATTCGCGTTTTGCCCACAGTATCGGCGTTTTCCATACGGCGCGGCGTCTGGCGGAGGTGGTCAAGCAAAAGGGAAGCGGCCGTGACGTGCATCGGATCTCGATTGCGTTGGCGGCTGCGTTGTTGCACGACGTCGGGCACGGCCCGTTCAGTCATGCCTTCGAAGCGGTCGGGAAGCGCCTTGGCCTGCGGTTCGCAAACCACGAGGAGATGAGCGATATCCTCATCCGGAGGGGCGAAATCGGCGAGCTTTTGCGCGGGCTGGGCAGCGGATTTGCTGATGATGTGGCGGATATGGTCAAAGGGCAGGGCACTCAGACAATCCACAACGCGATTGTTTCAAGCCAGTTCGACGCAGACCGGCTCGATTACCTGCAGCGGGACAGATTGATGACCGGGACGCATCACGGCGGCATCGATTTTGAGTGGCTCATCGCCAATCTCGAAGTCGGGCAGGTGGTAAGCGGTGTCGATGATACCGCGATCGGTAAGATCGAGACATTCGTCCTGGGGCCCAAGGCCGTGATGGCGGCAGAAGCCTTCATTGCCGGCCTGTTCCAACTTTACCCCACCGTCTACTTTCACAAGGCGACGCGTGGTGCTGAGAGACTTTTTACAGAACTGCTGGTCAGGGTGATCGAACGAGGCCGATCTTGCGAGGCAGACGCGACCGGCCTGGGGAAGCGGCATCCGATCATCAGATTCGCGTCTGCTCCCGACGACCCGGAGCGTTTGCTGCAACTTGACGACACCGTTATCTGGGGCGCTTTGCCGGAACTATCCGGTGCAACGGACCCCATCATTCGTGAGGTGGCGACACGGCTTCGGGAGCGGCGGCTGTTCAAATGTCTGGATATCCGCCGTAAAATCGAGCACGACCTTGACCCGTCCGGTAGTGGCGCACGTGATGACGAGATCAGCAAATGCTGTGTTCGGGTGAAAGAGAGTCTGGCAGGGCGCCTTACGGAACAGTCGGAAGATCGCCTGCCGCCCATTCTGGTCGACCAGACGGTTCGCACCCCATATAAGTCTGGCGATCGGGCGAAGGGGGTACTGGATCGGATCAGCGTTCGCGACGACGCGGGGCTGATCGTCGATCTTCAGGAGCGATCCCGGATGGTGGCGGCGCTGCGTACGTTCGAGGTGTTCAGAGTGTATGTCGCCGATAATGCAGCCGCAGACGAGGTCTGGCGCATCGTGGCGGAGGAGACCGGACATGCAGAACAGTGAGGCCCTGAAAGTGGCTGGCATCGTGCGCGATGCCGGTGGGCGGATCGTCGGACGGACCCGGCTGCAGAAGACGGCCTATCTTCTTACCCTCGCCGGGCTCGAGGACGGGTTGTCGTTCAGCTACAAGCATTACGGCCCCTATAGCGAAGCGGTGGCAGAGGGCGCGCGTGTGGCCGGCCTGTTCAATCTGGTGACGGAAAGCGAGGGCAAGGCATCGTGGGGTGGATTTTATTCGACCTACGAGCTGGCGCCTGCCGGCGAGGAGGCGTTGCTGCCGACCGATGCCGCAACGGAGGCTTCGCGGCGTGCGCTTGCCGTCATAGCGGCCGATGCGAATGCCGTGGTGCTGGAGCTTGCTGCGACTGCCGCCTATCTGGCGGCTGAAGAAAATCACGCCACTCCCTGGGCCGAGACGGCCCGGCGAAAGCCCGAGAAGGCCGGAGAGGGGCGGATCGACGAGGCGCGGAGGCTGTACGACCGGCTGCGGAAAGTGGCCACGCCGCGCCCGCTGCCCGAGATCGTGGATTGACATCAGGCATCGGGCGCCGCGTCGGCGGAAGCCGGCACCGGCGGGGGCCGTCCGGCGAGGGCGATCAGACCAGCGTCACCTTGCCGGTTGCGATGTCGTAGATGCCGCCCACCGCCTTGACGCGGGTGTCGGCGATGGCCTGGGACAGGACCGGGGTTGCATCTGCCAGTGTGCTGAGGGTGTGGCGGACATTGCCGATGGTTGCATCGGCCAGCAGATCTGCGGCTGTGCGGTCGACGCCGGAGGACAGGACCACCGGCTCGATCCCCGGGCGCATGGCATCGATCAGGCCGGGCAGATGGCCGGGCAGGATGGTGCCGTTGCGGATGACGTCGATGGTGGCGGAAACCGCGCCGCAGCCGGAATGGCCCAGCACCATCACCAGCGGAACGCCCAGCACGGCGACGGCGTATTCCAGACTGGCGATGCCGTCGTCATTGGCGAAATTGCCGGCCAGGCGCACGACGAACACCTCTCCCGGCCCCTGATCGAAGGCAAGCTCCGGGGCGATCCGGCTGTCGGCGCAGGAGATGATCGCCGCAATCGGATATTGCGCCCGGGCGCGGGCGTCACGGCCCGCCATCGGATCCCGGGCTTCGGGTTTGCCGGCGGCCCAGCGGGCATTGCCGGCCATCAGCCGGGCCAGGGCGGCATCGCCGGTGACCACGGGGCGGGGCAGCGGATCGGCTGCCCAGGCCGGGCTTATGGCAAGGCTGGTTGCGCCGGCGCCCAATAGTCCCAGAAAACTGCGCCGCCCGATATCGTGGTGCAGCGGACGCGTGCAGTGCTGGGGGGTGTCCCCGGTCGGCAGCGATGTGTAGGGGGATGATGGCTGCGGCATCAGCGTCGCTCCTGTGCCTGGTCCTGGTTGCATGAGACGGAAGGCAGAGTGCGGCCGGGGTGCATCCGGCATTTTTCCGGCGGCCGATGCAGTTGATCATGGCGCTTTCCGGCGCAGTGCTCGATATATTTCACCGACAGAGGTCGCCGATCGTTCACCGGCCGGCCCGCCGCAGCAGACGCACCAGAGGACCTGTCCGATGCCGATCACGCCCGAGACCACCGTCACCCGCAATGACGATCTGATGATCGCCGAGATCGATGGCGAGGTGGTGCTGATGCATGTCGACAAGGGCAATTATTACGGTCTGGACCAGATCGGCTCCGACATCTGGGAGCGGATGGCCGCTCCGGTTTCGGTGGCCGATCTTCATGCCGCGCTGGTCGCCGATTACGAGGGCGATGCCGAAGAGATCCGCGCCGATCTGATGGAGCTTCTGGAACGGATGGCCGAGCACGACCTGGTGCGCGTCGCCGCCTGATCCGCCATCGCCCGGCCCGCCGCCGGCGCAACTTCGCCTGGACGCGGACGACCGCTGCGTGGGATGGTTTGGGGGTGTAGCCATGATCTGTGGCTTCCCCCTCACCCCGTCGCCAGGCAGTGCCTCATGTCCGAAACCACGCCCGCCCCCGATCTCAGTTTCGAGATGCCGTCGGAGCTTGCAACCCAAGGCTTCGCCGTCCGGCCGCGCACGCCCCAGGACACCGACTTCCTGCGTGAGCTGTACATCTCGTTCCGTTGGGCGGAACTCGAGGCCGCCGGCTGGCCCGAGGCCACGCGGCGCAGTTTCCTGGCCGACCAGTTCCGGCTGCAGGACAACCACTACACCACCCATTACACCACCACCGCCTTCCTGATCATCACGCAGAACGGCGCGCCGGTGGGGCGGCTGTATATCGACCGGGGCGGCGTGCACGAAATCCGGCTGGTGGATATCATCCTGGTGCCGATGCTCACCGGCCGGGGCATCGGCTCGGCCATCATCCGGGTCCTGCTCGACGAAGCCGCGCGCACCGGCCGCTATGTCGGGCTGCATGTGGAAAGCTACAACCCGGCCCGGCGGCTGTATCAGCGGCTCGGCTTCGTCGATCGCCGACTTGAAGGCCCCTATTTCTATATGAGCTGGGGAGATTTTCCTGCCGATGCCGGCACGGTCGCCGGAGATGGGGCTCAGCTGAACACGATCTGATACCGCACCGTCCCGTCGGGATTGCGGCCGATCGGCACCATGAACAGGCGCATCTGGCCCATGGTTTCGTGCGACAGCAGAACCTCCTGGCCGTCGATGGCGATATCCGTCCGGCTACCGTCCAGAAACAGGCTGAACCGTTCCCGATCGAAGGTCGGCAATGGAGGCTTGCGGGTCACGCTTCTGAGCGTGAGCCGTTCGATCAGGACCCCCGCTTCGCCCGAGGGGATATCGAAGGGGTGGGCGGCGGCGGCTTCGAATTCGTCGGCGGTGAGATCCAGCGGGGAGCGCATAATCGACCCTTCATGTGTGGGTTTGGGCATTGTATTGCTCGCAGCATCAGTGATATTCTACCCAGAGAACATGCTATGATCGTTGGGATGTTGACGCTGGTGTGAATGCTACTGAATGGTTGTTGTGCACAGCGTTGCGCGGAAAATGAACACTATCAAACAGGGTGTAGTATGAGCAACAAAACTGCAGAAATGCGTCGCTCCGCAGAGAAAGTTTCCAAGGGGAAGGGCCTTCGGAGGCATTGGCAGGCACCAATTTTGACTGTTCGGACAGCAAATGCTCTCACCTTGGGCGCAGATACCTATCTAAGCGACGGCGTTGATGGTGTTGTGTCCTAATCAAGATTGTGCATTTTGAGTGCATAGGCACGGTATGTCGTCAATGTGGTCGAGTAAGTGGGCCTCATGGTACGCAATGCGGATGTATTTCGTGAGCGCCGTGCCTAGTGCTACTTTGTAGGCATGTAAGTTGGCCTTGTTCTGTGTGTTTTTGAAGAGGTGATGGGACCACAATCGGGACGATGTGACATAAATGAATGCAATTTGTTTTTCGGATTATTTTTCAATCCAAGATTAATTGGCCCGAAAATGATAATATCAGAGCTATTTATTTTTTATGATATGTGAGTATGTGTGTTTTTCGTTTGCCTCTTTTGGTTGAGTGTTTTCTAATTTAGCGGCGTGGCCAGCCGTGACGTGGGAAGTTGTCGCTCTGCTTTTTATCCGTTCCGCGCACGGCTGTGCTTGACCCGTAGCCCACAATAATCCCCGTGAGGACGACGCACGATGGACCCCTTCATTGGAGAGATTCGCATCTTTCCGTTCGGTTTTGCGCCGAGCGGATGGATGCCTTGCGAAGGCCAGGAACTGCAGGTGAGCCAGAATCAGGCTCTTGCTGCCCTGCTCGGAAATACCTATGGCGGAAACTGGCCGACCACTTTTAAGCTCCCCGATCTGCGTGGCCGGGCGCCCTTGGGCCAGGGCCAGCACAATGGCTTTAGCTATAGCATGGGCAATGCGATTGGCAGCCAGACGGTGACCCTTACGGTCGGACAGCTGCCGCAGCACACGCACACAATGTCCGCCCTTAGTACCGAGGGAAACCTGGCGGTGCCGACGGCGTCCAGCGGTATTACAGCAATGCTTGCAAATACTGGAGATAATAGCTCTCAGCCGAACGGTCCGGAGGTTTATATTACTCCGCCGCCGACCGCGACTCTGACGCCACTTCGTCCGGAGACGGTGACGTCGACTGGGGGCGGTCAGGCCCATCCGAACGAGCAGCCCAGTCTTGCGGTGTATTACTGCATCGCGACAACCGGGCTGTGGCCGCCGCGGTCCTGAACCCGACCATCATCTCTGCGGCCGGTCATGCAATCACCGGATCGGTGTGCACAACCGGTTGATAGATCTTCATCGACAGGATGAGACATCATGGACGGATTTCTGGGCGAAATCAGGATGTTCGCCGGCAATTACGCGCCGGAAGACTGGGCAATCTGCAACGGCGCGCTGCTGCCCATCGTGGGCAATGAGGCACTGTACTCGCTGCTCGGTGTCAAATACGGCGGCGATGCGGTGACCAATTTTGCGCTGCCGGATCTGCGCGGCCGGATGGCGGTACATGCCGGGCAGGGGCCGGGTATGCCGTTTCCGCATCCGCTGGCGCAGCAATTCGGCAGCGAGACGGTGACGCTGACCGAGGCGATGATGCCGGCGCACAGCCATAGCTGGCAGACCTATCCGCAGCCCTCGACCACCGAGGCGCCCCAGGCGCAGGTGCTGGGCACCATCGTCAAGAGCGCGACAAGACCGACATTCGACGGTCTCTATCGGAGCACGCTTCCGACTTCGACCAATGTCGGGCCAATGGCGTCTCAAATGATCGGATCGACCGGCCTCGGCGGCGCGCATGCCAATATCATGCCGGGGCTGGTCATCAGCTTCATCATCGCCCTCAAGGGCAATTACCCGACCCGTCCGTGAGGAGAAGGCGATCATGGCAGATCCGTTCTACGGTGAAATCCGCGCATTCACGTTCGCCTTCTCGCCGGCCAACTGGGCCTACTGTGCCGGGCAGGAGGTCCAGATCCAGCAGTATCAGGCCCTGGCGGCGGTGATCGGCACGATGTATGGCGGCAATCTCAGCCAGAACAAGTTCAACCTGCCCAATCTGCAGGGCCAGGTGGCGGTCGGGTCCGGAACCGGTGTGGGGTTGACGCCGCGCACCGTCGCGCAGCAGATCGGGACCGAGACCGTGACACTGGCGATCTCGCAGATCCCGCCGCATACCCACACGGCGCAGGCGCTCAATGAAGCGGTTCTTACGGATGCGACGTTGACGCCGTCGAGTACTACCATGCTTGGTCGGGCAGTGGGTGCAGCTGCCTACGCCCTTTATCCGAACCCGCTGCCGTCGCCGTCGCCGGTGGTGATGATGGATGTGCGCAGCCTGACCCAGATCGGCAACAATCAGGCACATGAGAACCGGCAGCCGGCGCTGACGCTGAATTTCTGCATCTGTGTGTATGACGGGTACTTCCCGGTCCGGCCGTCCTGACCGGGGACGCTTTCAACATCCTCAGGGGCCGGGGGCGGCAGGCCGTCTCCGGCCCCTGATGCGTTGCGGCCGTGACAATGGCCACGCCCGTCGGGCCCTGTGGATCTGCGGTCTTGCAGCGCGATGTCGTCCCGCGACATGTTGAAGAGGCTGCGGCCCCGGTGGCCGCACCTCCGGCGTGACCGAATGACGACAAAGAGGGCGAGATCATGTCCGACGCCACCTCCCGATCCGGCCCCGGCGGCGCGAAGCCGAAGGGGGCGCTGGTCTGGGACCTGCCGACCCGCCTGTTCCACTGGCTGCTGGCCGCAGCCGTGATCGGGGCCTGGGCGACGGGTGAAGGCCCGCGCCAGGTTCATGTCTGGTGTGGCTATGCGATCATCGTGCTGATCGTCTTCCGCCTGATCTGGGGGGTGATCGGCGGTCGCCACGCCCGGTTCACCGATTTCGTGCGCGGGCCGACGGCGGTGGCCCGGCATCTGCGCGAGCTGCGCGATGCGAAGGCGGCGCCGCCCGAGGCCGGGCACAATGCCGCCGGCGGCTGGATGGTGCTGCTGCTGCTGGGGTTGATCGGCCTGCAGGTGACGCTGGGCCTGTTCACCGACGACGACATCCTGTTCGTGGGCCCGCTGGGGGAACTGGTGTCGTATGACACCCGCCTGCAGATCACCGCGATCCACGAGGTGCTGGGCAATATCCTGCCCTGGGTGATCGGCGTCCATGTCGCGGCGGTACTGCTTTACTGGATCGCCCGCCGCCAGAACCTGATCCGGCCGATGATCACCGGCTACAAGCCCTGGGTGTCGCCGGTCGAGGTGAAGCCGCTGCCACCGCGGGCGGGCTCTCTGCCGCGGGCCGTCCTGGCCCTTGCGGTCGGGATCGCCGTCGTGGTGGCGATTATGGTCTGGGGCGGGTAGGGCAGCTGGTCCTGCGAATACGGAAACGGCGACATCCCTTCCGGGTGTCGCCGTTTCTCTGTCGGGGAGATGCGGTTTACTTCCCGCGATAGTCGTTGTGGCAGGCGCCGCAGGCCTTGCCGACATCGCCGAAGGCCGCGGCGACGGCGTCCATGTCGCCCGACCGGCCGGTATCGGCCAGTTCCTGCGCGGCCTGGCGGAAATTGCGGGCGGCCGCTTCGAAGCCCGCGCGGTCGGTCCAGACGGTGGCCAGCGCCTTGGTGTCGCCGCTGTCCGATCCGGCGGGGAACAGCGACGGGATGCGCTCGGCATAGGCGATCATCGCCTCGGCCGGGGCGACCACGGCATCGGCCGGGCCGCCGCCCTCCACCGTCGCCTTCACGGCGCCCAGCTGCTTGCGGATGGCCTGGAAGCCGTCCTGGCGTTCCTTGATCACATCGGACTGGGCGTAGGCAACGCCGGCCGCGATGGTGACGGTCAGGGCGCAGGCCGCGCCGATCCTGGTCAACAAGGTCATCTGTCTCGTCCTCGTGGAGGCGTGATCGCCTTCGTGGGCCGGCCGACTGTCGGGTGGCCATGCCGTGAACTACGGTCGTAATCCCGCGACGGATCACGGAACGCACACAGTCTAGCCTGTTGCTGTGAATTTTCCCGTGCGGAAGACCACAAGATCGATCTTGTGCGGCAGCCTGCGGCATTCCGTCGCGGATCAGGCGCCCAGGTCCGCGCTTTGGCACAGATCAAGGCGGGTTCACGGTGCAAGACCTAGTCTTGCAACCGCCGGACGGGGTCCGGCAGCCGGGATGCCGCACTCTGGTCCGCAGAGCCCTGTCCGCAGGGGGTGGGTATCGACCGGTCGTCTTCACAAAAAAAGGGCCGGCCTGCCTCCGCAGCCGGTCGTCAAGATCGGGAAGGCACATATCATGTCGCTCTCGTTGCCGCGCGTCAGGAACGCGACCATCGCCCTCAGGCTTGCCGTGATGGTCGGGCTGTCCGCCATCGGCCTTCTGGCGCTTGCGATGATCGGCGCCTTCGACCAGCGCGCCCAGATGCTGGAAGATCGCGAGCGGCTTGTCCGCTCGTCGGTCGATGCGGCGGCGGCCATCGTGGTGGCCGAAGTGAAGCGCGCCACCCCCGCCACCGTCGATCAGGCCAAGGCCGCGGCGCTGCGGGCGCTCGCGGCGATGCGCTTTAATGACGGTGAATATGTCTGGGTCAACGACCTGGATTACCGGATGGTGATGCATCCGATCCAGCCGCGGCTGAACGGCCAGGATATGAGCGATTTCAAGGACCCCACCGGCGATCTGATCTTTCACAAGATGGTCGATGCGGCCACCGGGCCGGCGAAGTCGGGACTTTTGACCTATCACTGGCCGCGCCCGGGCGGGACCGAGCCGGTGGAGAAGCTGTCCTATGTGAAGCTGGTGCCGGAATGGGGCTGGGTCATCGGCTCGGGCGTCTATATCGACGACCTGAATGCCGAACTTGAAGCGGCGATGCTGCGCAATGCCCTCTGGGCCGGCGGGCTGGCCCTGGTTCTGATCGGGCTTGCCACTCTCAACGCCCGTGGTCTGTCGCGTGAACTGCGTAGCCTGACCGACGGTATGCGCCGGCTCGCCGACGGCGATGTGACGGTCAGGATCAGCGGTACCGACCGCAGGAATGAACTGGGCGAGATGGCGCGCGCGCTGGAGGTTTTCCGCGACAATGCTCGTGAGCGCCAGCGCCTGCAGGCGGAACATGATGCCGATCAGGCCGCCCGCAATGCCCGTGCCGCCCGGATCGAGGCGCTGGTGCGCGATTTCGATCTGGAGATCGCCGAACTGGTCGATCAGGTCGCCGGGGCCGCCAACGAGCTTGAATCGACCGCGGTCGAAATGACCCGCATCGCCGAACAGACCAATGCCCATGCCGGTTCGGCCTCGGCTGCGACCGAACAGACCTCGACCAATGTCCAGACTGTGGCGGCCGCGACCGACGAACTCACCAGCTCGATCCGCGAGATCGGCCGGCAGGTGACCGAAAGTGCGCGCATCACCGCCCTGGCGGTGCGCGAGGCCGATGCCACCGCCTCTACCGTCCACGGCCTGGCTGATGCGGCGGACCGGATCGGCCGGGTGGTGGATCTGATCAACGGCATCGCCGCCCAGACCAACATGCTGGCACTGAATGCGACGATCGAGGCGGCACGTGCCGGCGATGCCGGCAAGGGCTTCGCCGTGGTTGCGGCCGAGGTCAAGAACCTCGCCCGCCAGACCAGCCAGGCGACCGAAGAAATCGCCGCCCAGATCCGCGCCGTTCAGGCCGAGACCGATGCGGCGGTGGATGCCATCGGCGGTATCGGCCGTCGGGTGTCGGAAGTCGATGCCATTGCGACCACCATCGCCTCGGCGGTGGAGCAGCAGGCAGCCGCCGCGACCGAGATCGCCCGCAGCATTTCCGAGGCGGCCAACGGCACCCGCGATGTGGCGGAAACCGTGGTCAAGGTCTCGGCCGAAGCCAGCCGCACCGGTGCCGCCGGCCGCCAGGTGCTCACCGCCGGTGGCAGCCTGGCCCAGCGTGCCGACGTGCTGCGCGGCGACGTTACCCGCTTCATCGAAGAGGTGAAGGTGGCCTGAGGAGGGCCACCCGCCGCCTGCAACGAAGAACGCCCCCGTCACCCGAAGGTGGCGGGGGCGTCTTCGCGCCGGACCGGAGCTTGGATCGGAACAGGACCGGCGAAGGAAAGCGAGACGGGCCGATCAGGCGGCGTAGCGGTCGATGGCCAGATCGTGGGTGTCGATATCGGGCCGGTCGCCCGAGATCAGATCGGCCAGCACCCGGCCCGAGCCGCAGGACATCGTCCAGCCCAGCGTGCCATGGCCGGTGTTGAGCCAGAGGTTGCGATATTTCGTGCCGCCGATGATCGGCGTGCCGTCCGGCGTCATCGGGCGCAGACCGCACCAGAAGCTGGCCGCCGCCACGTCGCCGCCCTCGGGGAAAAGATCCGAGACCGAATGTTCCAGCGCCTTGCGGCGACCGTCGCGCAGCGCCAGGTCGAAGCCGGCGAGTTCGGCGGTGCCGCCGACCCGGATCCGGTCGCCCAGCCGGGTGATGGCGATCTTGTAGGTCTCGTCCATCACGGTCGAGACCGGCGCCAGCTGGCTGTTGGTGATCGGCACCGTGATCGAATAGCCCTTCACCGGATAGATCGGCGCCTTGATGCCGATCTGCTTCAGCAGCAGCGGCGAATAGCTGCCCAGCGCCACCACATAGCGATCGGCGGTCAGCACGCCGCGGCTGGTCGAGACGCCGGTGATCCGATCGCCATCGGCGGCAAGCGCCTGGATGCTGGTGTCGTAGAGGAAGGTGACGCCCAGCCGTTCGGCCTCGGCGGCCAGGTTCTGGGTGAAGATGTGGCAGTCGCCGGTCTCGTCGCCCGGCAGGCGCAGCCCGCCCACGAATTTGTCGCGCACGCGGGCGAGGCCCGGCTCGGCCCTGATGCAGCCGTCGCGATCCAGCACCTCGAAGGCGACGCCGCTGTCCTTCAGCACCTTCACGTCGCCATCGATGCCGTCCAGCTGCTCCTGCTTGCGGAACAGCTGCAGCGTGCCCATGGTGCGCTCGTCATAGGTGATGCCGATCTCGGCGCGCAGCTCCTTCAGGCAGTCGCGGCTGTATTCGGCGATGCGCACCATGCGGGCCTTGTTGACCGCATAGCGCTCGCTGGTGCAGTTGGCCAGCATCTGCGCCAGCCACGACCACTGATGCATCGACAGCTTGGGCCGGATCTTCAGCGGCCCATGCTCCATGGTCAGCCACTTGATCGCCTTCAGCGGCACGCCCGGCCCGGCCCAGGGGGCCGAATAGCCGGGAGACACCTCGCCCGCATTGCCGAAGCTCGTCTCCATCGCCGCCGCCGGCTGGCGGTCGACGACGGTGACCTCATGCCCCTTGCGGGCCAGATAATAGGCCGACGCGACACCAAGGACGCCGCTACCGAGGATGATGATCTTCACAGGCTCTGCCCAGTCTTCGAAGGTGGCGGCGGGGCCGCCGGGGTGCGTGGGGTGTGGGTGGCGGGACGGCTCGGCGGTGCTCAGCCGTTCAGGTAGCGGCGGTGATAGCGGTTGCCCAGGCTGGTCAGCACCTCGTAGCCGATGGTGCCGGCCAGGGCCGCCACGGCATCCGGGGTCTGATCGGGGCCGATCAGCTCGACCAGGCTGCCGGGCTTCACGGCCTCGGGGGGCAGGTCGGTCACGTCGACGGTGATGCTGTCCATCGACACCCGGCCGGCGATCGGGGCCGCCCGGCCGTCGACCAGGACGGCGCCGCGGCCGCTCAGGCTGCGCAGCCAGCCATCGGCATAGCCGACCGAAACGGTGGCGATGCGGGTCGGCCGGTCGGCACGGAAGCGCCAGGAATAGCCGACATGGGCACCCGCCGGGATCTCGCGGGTCTGCACCACCTTGGCCATCAGCCGGACCACGTTCTTCATCGGGTTGGGCAGATGGGGCTGCGGGTTCAGGCCGTAGAGCGCCGCACCCGGCCGGGCCAGATCGAACTGATAATCCGGGCCCAGGAAGATGCCGCTCGAATTGGCGAAAGAGGCGGGGGCGTCGGGCAGCAGCGCCTTGCGGCGGCGGAAATTCGCCAGCTGCTCGGCATTGGCGGGATGGTCGGGCTCGTCGGCACAGGCCAGATGGCTCATCACCGCCTCGACGATGATCCCGTCCAGCAGCGCCGGCGCGGCGGCGATGCGGGTGATGTCGGCCTCGGGCAGGCCCATGCGCGACATGCCGCTGTCGATCTGCACGAAGGCCGGCAGCCGCCGGCCCAGCGCCCGGGCAAGACCACCCCAGGCCTCGATCTGCTCCATGGAATTCAGCACCGGTACAAGCCCGGCATGGGCGCAATCGGCTTCCGCACCCGGCATCGGCCCGTGCAGCACCATGATCGCGCAGTCGTCGGGCAGGGCCTGCCGCAGGGCCAGGCCTTCATCCAGATGGGCGACGAAGAAATGCCGGCAGCCGGCCTCATGGAAGACCGGCGCGATCCGTGTGGCCCCCAGACCATAGGCATCGGCCTTGACCACCGCCGCGCAGGCCCGCCCGCCAAGGCGGCTGCGCAGCGCCAGGTAATTCTCGCGGAGGGCGGCAAGATCGATGGTGAGGAAGGCCCCGGCGCGGGCTGCTGCGGCATCTTCCGCGGTGCGGGGGCGTGTCGTCTCCCGGTCGGACAGGGCGGCGCTGACGCTCACATTCATGGCATGCGGCTTTCGATCGGCGGTCGGCTCGGGCGGGGATGGCGCTCCACACAGCGTATGAACAAAGATCGTCGATTGTCTTGCCGATCTGCCGCAGAATCATCGAAGATATCGGGCTATACACAATTTTCTGCGAAGGAAACCGCAGATCATGCCGTTGCATCTCGACCCGGTCGACGACCGCATCGTCCGCCTGCTCAGGAAGGACGGGCGCATGAGCAATGCGCGCCTCGCCGAGGCCGTCGGGCTGTCGCAATCGGCCTGCCTCAGGCGCCTGAGACTGCTGGAGAAATCCGGGGTGATCCGCGGCTATACCGCGCTCATCGACCTGCCCGCCGACGAGGAACCGACGGTGGTCATCGTCCAGATCACCCTGGAGCGCCAGACCGAGGAGGTGCTGAACCGGTTCGAGATGGCGGTCCGCCGCTGCCCCGAGGTGCGGGAGTGCTATCTGATGACCGGCCTGTCGGACTATCTGCTCCGCGTGGAAACCGAGGATGCGGCCGCCTATGAGCGCGTCCACAAGGAGGTGCTCTCACGCATGCCGGGCGTGGCGCGCATCCAGTCGAGCTTTGCGATCCGGACGGTGATCCGCAACCGGCAGCCGGTGTGACGCGGAACCTCGGATGCCGTGACCGCAGCCGGATGGCCGGCCGTCGATCCCATGGCGATGCTCCTGCCATCGACAACGCAGGAGGAGCGACCGATGTCGCAGCTTGAGGGAAAGGTGGCGATCGTGACCGGGGCGAGTTCCGGGATCGGTTATGAGGCCGCGAAACTGTTTGCGGCCGAAGGCGCGCGGCTGGTGGTGGTGGCACGCCGGCAGGCAGAACTCGACCGGCTGGTGGAAGAGATCGCCGCCCGGGATGGGGAAGCGGTGGCGGTCGCAGGGGATGTGCGCGACGACGCCGTGGCCCGGGCGGCGGTCGAGGCCGCCGAGGGGCAATTCGGCGGGCTCGACATTGCGTTCAACAATGCCGGGGCGACCGGACCGGCGGTGCCGGTGACCGGGCTCGACGAAGCGGACTGGCGGATGGTGCTGGACGTGAACCTGACCGCCGCCTTTCTGGGCGCACGGCACCAGATTCCGGCGATGATCGCCCGCGGCGGCGGTTCGCTGATCTTCACCGCCAGCTTCGTGGGCCCCGTGGTCGGTTTTCCGATGATGGGCGCCTATGCGGCGGCCAAGGCCGGTGTGGTCGGCCTTGCCCGGGCGATCGCGGCGGAATACGGGCCGCAGGGCATTCGGGCGAATGCGCTGCTGCCCGGCGGCACCGATACGCCGATGGGGCGTGCCGCCATGCCCGACCCCGCGATCCGCGCCCATGTCGAAGGGCTGCACGCGCTGAAGCGTCTGGCCGAGCCCGCTGAGATCGCCCGCTCGGCGCTCTATCTGGCCGGCGACATGTCGAGCTTCACCACCGGCACCGCGCTGGTGGTCGATGGCGGGGTCTCGGCGGTGCGCTGAGATCAGTCGTCCAGCGGGATCCAGATTTCGTAGCCGCCATCGCCGGTGGCACCGTCGAAGCTTTCGGGATAGCGCTCGAAGTCCGGCGCCCGGGCCGGGGTCACGCAATGGGTCGGCAGCCAGTGGTTCCAGATGGTGTGGACCAGGTTGCGGATCTCGGAGATGTGCCCCGGCCAGGCGAAGACCAGATAGCTGCGCGCCGGCAGTTCCAGGCGGGTCAGCTCTGCCGGCAGGCCGTCGAAGCCGGCAACCTCGGCGCCGGCCAGATAGTCGAGCCCGCCCTCGGGATCCCCGCCATAGCACACACCCAGCGACACGCCGTCCAGCCGCCCGGGCAGGGGCTCGTATTCCATCACCAGCCGTTGCCACAGGGCGGGGATGGTGCCGATGGTGCTGAGGTCGTAATGGCCGCTGAGGCCGGCGACGCGCAAGGGGCCGAGGCGTTCGGTGCGCGGGGGCGGCAGGTTCTGAAGGATGGTCGGTTGCATGATCGCGGTCTCCGGAAGCGGGAAGCGGGATGGGTCGGCGAGGGCTGCCGTGCGAAACCGGTCGGGCGGAAGCCCGAAGCGGCTGCGGAAGGCACGGGTAAAGGCGGCGTGAGAGCCGTAGCCGCAGGCCAGCGCCACGGTCAGGATGTCCGGTGCGCCGGCCGCCAGCTGACGGGCCGCGGCGAGCAGGCGCACCTCGCGCAGCCGGCCGGTCACCGTGCCGCCGTTGGCGGCGGCAAAGGCCCGGCAGAGGTGAAAACGCGACACGCCGGCAACCTCGGCCATCCGGTCCAGGTCCAGCGCCTCGCGATAATGGCCGTCGATGAACCAGAGCACCCTGTCCACCGGCGTATCGGCCATGCTTTGCCTCTCCTCGACGTTCTCGACCACATGATGATGGCATGATCGGCCAGGGTCGGTTTGATCGCGCTTGCCGTCATCGCCATTCTTTCCGGAGAAGGCGACTCTTTCCGGAGAAGGCGACTCTTTCCGCAGAAGGCGACTCTTTCCGGAGAAGGCGACCGGGGCCATCACGAAGGACAGGTTCAATGACGCCGGCTGACGACCCTTATGATCTTGCGCGCTTCGTGACCGCCCAGGCGCCGGTCTTCGATCAGGCGCTGGCGGAGCTGCGGGCAGGCGCCAAACGCAGCCACTGGATGTGGTTCATCTTCCCGCAGCTGCGCGCCCTTGGCCGCAGCCCCACGGCGCAGCGCTATGGCATCGGCGATGCCGACGAGGCCCGGGCCTATCTTGCCCATCCGGTGCTGGGCCCGCGACTGGTCGGTGCGGTGGAGACGGCGACCGCCGCCCCGGCCGCATCGCTGCACGCGCTTTTCGGCAGCCCGGACGACCTGAAATTCCGGTCCTGCGTCACCCTGTTCGGGGCCGTCTCAGGGGTACCGGTCTTCCAGGCCGCCCTGGACCGCTGGTGTGGCGGGATGCCCGATCCCGCCACCCGCGATCTGCTCGCCTGATCCGCTCCCCGGATCCTCAGACCCGGATTCTCAGGCCCTGATGCCGGCCAGGAAGCGGTCGAGCTGGGTCTGCAGGGCGCCTGCCTGACGCGACAGCTCTTCCGATGCGCCGAGCAGCTGGGCGGCGGCGCTGCCGGTGCGCGAGGCCGCTTCGCCGACGCCCGCGATCGCCTCGCTGACCTCGCCGGTCCCGCGCGAGGCCTGATCGACATTGCGGCCGATTTCGCCGATGGCCGCATTCTGTTCCTCGACCGCGGCGGCGATGGTGGCGGCGATGCCGTCGACCTCGCGGATCGCCGCGGCGATCCCCTGAATGGCGCCGACGGCGTCGCGGGTGACCGCCTGGATGTCGGTGATCTGGGCGGCGATGTCGCCGGTGGCGGTCGCCGTCTGGGTGGCGAGCGATTTCACCTCGTTCGCGACCACGGCGAAGCCGCGGCCGGCATCGCCGGCGCGGGCCGCCTCGATGGTGGCGTTCAGCGCCAGCAGATTGGTCTGTTCCGCGATGTCGGAGATCAGCTTCACCACATTGCCGATCCGCTCGGCTTTCTCCCGCAGGCCCTGGACCACGGCATTGGTGCCCTCGGCCTGGTCCGCGGCCGTGCGGGCCTTGGCGGCACTTTCCTCGATTCGCCGGCCGATCTCGTTGCTCGATGCCGAAAGCTGGCCGGTGGCGGCGGCGACGGTCTGAACATTGGTCGAGGCGGATTCGGCCGAACGCAGCACCTGATGTGCCCGGCGTTCGGTGTCTTCGGCGGTGCCCGAAAGGGCGCGGGCCGAGCTGCGGAGCTGGTCCGCCGAGCCCGAGAGCCCCGTCACCACGCCCTGCACCTGGCTTTCGAAGCTCTGGGCGAGGCTTGCCATCTCGGCCTTCTTGCGCGCCTGGGCGTCGCGCTCGGCGGATTCCTGCCGGGCCCGGAAGTCGGCCGCCTCGATCGCATTGGCCTTGAAGACCGCGACCGCGCCGGCGATGTCGCCGATCTCGTCGCGGCTGGCGACCTTCGGCACCTCGACCGTCAGGTCGCCGCGGGCGAGGGTGAGCATCACCCCGGTCAGCCGGCGCAACGGCCTGAGCGCCGCCACCGACCAGAGGCCGAAGAGCAGGCCCACCGCCAGCGCCACCGCACAGGCGATGATCATCAGCTCGCGGAAGCCGCTCGCCTTGGCCGCCGCAATGGCGCCAGCTTCCTGGTTCTTGACCTCCTGCAGGTCGATGAAGGCGTTGATCGCCGCCAGCCATTCGGTGAAGGCAGGGCGCGCACCGCTGATCAGCAGCTGCGTCGCCCCGGCGCTGTCGCCGGCGTCGCTCAGCCGGATGATCTGTGCCGCCATGGGCATCGTCCGTGCCTCTATTGCCTTGATCCGGTCGAGCCGGGTGCGGTCTTCCGCCGTCATCTCCGCGCCGGCGGCGATCATGCCGTCCAGGGCGCGGGCCGCATCGGCATAGAAGCCTTCCAGCCGGCGGATGTCGGCCACGACCTTGCGCCGTTCGGCGGCATCCTGGATCAGGACCAGATCGCGCAGGGCGATTGCGCGGTCATGGACGCTGCCCCGAAAATTGATGGCGTGGCGCTGCTTGACCGAATTGACGGTGTTGATTCGGGTGAGGGTATCGTCGATCGTATCGACCTGAGAGATACCCACGGCCGTAAGCGCCGCCAGCATCATGAGCAGGACGGCGAAGCCCAGGATCTGCCTGACGCGCAGGCTGGTAGCGGTAAGGAACTGCATCGGGCGCCTTGCAACGGAGGTGGACGCGGCAGAAGACGAGACGGCAGGATCACCCGTCCGGTCAAGCCTTCATCGCTGCAACGCTGCGTTCCCCTACCGGATCTTGTGACTGAGCGAGCGGTCACTTATTTCCTTGGATTGTGAATGCGAGTGCCGCCAGCCCCGAGGCGCCGGTGAGCACCACGGCCATCGCCAGCGTCTGCGGCAGGGGCAGGGCCGTCACCAGCAATGTGGCGAGCGCCGCCATGGCCATCTGCAGGAAGCCGAGCAGGGCCGAGGCGAGGCCGGCCCGGCTGCCGAAGGGCTGCAGGGTGATGGCGGTGCCGAGCGGGTTGACCAGCCCCATCCCGAACAGGAACACCGAAAGCGCCGCCGTAAAGATGGCGATCCCGGGCGTGCTGCCGCCTGCGGCCAGCGCCAGGCCGCCGGCGAGCGCGAGCAGGGTGCCGGCACGGGCGACACGGCCGGCGCCGAAGGCATGGGCCAGGCGCGGTGCGGCGAAGCCGGCGCCGAACACGACGAAGACGGTGGCGGCGAAGAACAGCCCCAGCTCCAGCGAGGTGAAACCCATGCCGGTCATCAGGATGGCCGGGGTGGCGCCGAAGAAGGCATAAAGCCCGCCGAGCACCAGCGAGACGGCGCTGGCCGGCAGGATGAAGCGGCGATCGCGGGCAAGTTCAACATAGGCCCGGGCGATGCCGCCGATGCCGGCAGGACGGCGGCGGTCGGCCGGGTGGGTCTCCCCCACCACGGTCAGATGGGCGATGGCAAGCAGGATGCCCGCCACACCCACAAGCACGAAGGCCGCCCGCCAGCCGAACGCCGTGTCGAGGGCGCTGCCCAGCAGCGGCGAGAAGCCCGGCGCCGCCGCCATGGCGACCATGGTCAAGGCCAGCGCCCGGGCCAGGGCCTCGCCGTCATAGAGGTCACGGGCGATGGCGCGGGAGAGCACCGAAGCGGCGCAGACACCAGCCGCCTGCACCACGCGGCCGGTGATCAGCGTGCCGAAATCGGGCGCCGCCCAGCAGATCGCCGAGCCGATCACGAACAGCATCAGACCGCCGAGCACCAGCGGCCGGCGGCCGAACCGGTCCGAGGCCGGCCCGACCACCAGCTGTCCGACCGCAAAGGCCAGGAAGAAACTGGTGAGGGTGAGGCCCAGATCCCGCGCCGGCACATCGAGCGCTGCCGCCATCGAGGGGAAGGCCGGCAGGATGATGTTGGTCGAGAGCGTGCCCAACGCGGCCAGCCCGGCGAGCAGGGCCAGCATGCCCCCGCTGAGGCGGCGGGGCGCCGCCGTGGCTGCGGCGGGCGTGGCGGTTTCGGCAGCCGACATGGCCGGGCCTCCTGAAGATCAGACGGCGTTTATATGCTGATTATCATGATTAAGCTCCTGGCTCAGGCCGGGGGCGGGGCCAGATAGCGGGCCGCCGGCCGGTCATGCGACAGGTTGGGGGCAAGCCTCGCCCGGGCGGCGTCATAGGCCGCCCAGTCGGCCGCATCGGGCAGGGACGGAATGGTGACCAGCTCACCCGCATCCAGCCCGGCAAGGGCGGCGTCGACCATGTCGCCGGCCTCCATCACCATATGGGCGGGGAAGTGGTCCAGGCTGCCGCCGGCGCGATCGAAGATCTCGGTGCGGGTGAGCCCGGGCAGAACCGCCTGGAAGCGGACGCCGCTGCCGGCGAGTTCGGCCGCAAGTGCCCGGGTCAGCTCCAGAACGAAAGCCTTGCCGGCGACATAGGGGGCGTTCATCCGCTCGGGGATCAGGGCGACCACCGAGGCGAGGTTGATGATGGTACCCCGTCCACGCCCGGCGAAGACCTGCGCCGCGGTCAGCGTCAGCCGCTGCAGCGCGCCCACGTTCAGGGTGAGCATCGCGTCATAGCCCTGCGGCGGGGTCGCCAGCGCCGGCCCGGCGGGCCCCAGCCCCGCCGCATTGACCAGCAGCGACAGGGCCGGATCCGCCTCGATCCGCGCCGCGACCGCCTCCAACCCGTCCGTGGCTGCCAGATCGGCGACCAGAACCTCCACAGCCACGCTGTATTCGGCCGCGATCTGTTCGGCTGCCGCCTCCAGCCGCAACCGGTCGCGCGCGACCAGGATCAGGTCATGCCCGCGCCGTGCCAGCCTTCGAGCGTAGACCGCCCCGATCCCCGAAGAGGCACCGGTAACCAGTGCCGTGCCCATGCTCGTCGCCATCGTCCTTGTCCCTCCAAGCCGTCCCGGTCGGTGCGGGTTCGGATTATATATGATGATCATCATTAAAAATGGCAAGGACATCCAGGGCGAAATGTTCTGCGCCACCATCGTCACCCAAGCCAGAGGGTGAAGTTGTAGCGATACCAGTCTGCCGGAACATCGTGCAGCGGATCGACGCCATGCGACTGATCGGCATCGACGTCGAAAAGGATCGCTCGATTGGGCAAAGGGTCGATGACCCGTTCACCCCGGGCGGTGAAGACGCGAAAGGTGCCCCCCATGCCGGGGTGCCAGTCATCGTTGAAATAAAGCAGCAGGCAGAGCCTGCGTTCCGCGGCGCGGTCGTCATGCCGGGTCGAAAAATCATCCCGGCCCATGCGCCGGACCAACAGATCGGCGATCGCCCCGGTGTCGATGCCGGTCAGTGTGCCAAGCCAGTGCCTGAAGTCGGCGCGGCCGGCCAGAAGTTTGAAACCCACGATGGCGAGCATGCCGGGTGCCAGCTCCCGCCCCGTCTTCGGTGCCCGATAGTTTCCGTGGCGGAACAGGCGCTGATCCGCCGGGGTGGCATTGAACCGTTCGGCTGATGTCAGTTCGCCGCTGGCGTCGACCCCATAATGGGTCGTCCAGTCGCAATCCGTCCGCAGGCCCTGGGAGATCCGTGCATAGCGCTCTGGCAGCAGGACATCGTCCAGTATCAGCATGCGGACCGGATCCGCTTCGAAATCGGCGCGCAGCTGCGATGTCCGCCTGTCGTCCAGGTAGATGGGATTGATCCACTTTTCCAACATCGCTCGGGATAATTCTCCTTTGAGGTGATTCTCATCGGGGCGTCGAACAATAACGGCACAGATTGCAATCTGATGCCCGCCCTGTCGGGAAATATGCGCCCTCCGGGGTCCCTCGATACTCATCCATAGGCTATGCTTTACAGAACGAAGGCGTAAGAGGCGTCTTTCAGTATCGTTGAGAGGAAACAGGACATGAGCACGAGCATTGACCAGATCGGCATGCAGGGCGAGGCGACTGCCGACGTGACGAGGGATGCCGTGAAGGGGGTGTGGTCCGCACCACAATTGCAGTGCGTGGAGCTCGACGTGGTCACCCGGGCGCAGGCCGGTGCCAACCCCGACGGGGTCACCGTCTCCTGACCCTGCCGGGGCAGATGCGGTGGCTGTCGTCACCGCATCTGACGACCTGACAGGGGCGGGGGAGCGGTCCAAAGCTGATGCAGCTCTCCGGGACCTGATGGGAGGGGTCTGCATCCATCAAATTCCACGATGCGGCCACACATTCCGCTGATTTGACCCATGCCCGCGCGCACCTCTATCGTTTCGGGTGATGAGGACGGTGGCCTGTTGCGATACCCCTCCGCCATCCGGCGACGTGACGGCCGCCGTTCTCGTCTGCAGCCGTGCTGCGATCCCCGCCGCATCCGCTTCGCCCGCGTTGAGGAATTCCCCGAATCATGGCCCTCGATCCCGAAACCCTGGAACAGCTGGTCGGCACCGTCCGGCGCTTTGTGCGTGAGCGGCTGGTGCCGCTGGAGCATCAGGTCGCCGAGACCGACGAGATCCCGCATGAGGTGGTCGCCGAGATGCGTGAGCTCGGCCTGTTCGGTCTGTCGATTCCGGAAGAGTTCGGCGGGCTCGGGCTGTCGATGACCGAAGAGGTGAAGGTCGCCTTCGAACTGGGCTGGACCTCGCCCGCCTTCCGGTCGCTGCTCGGCACCAATAACGGCATCGGCGCCCAGGGCATTGTGATGGACGGTACCGCCGAACAGAAGGCGCAGTGGCTGCCGAAACTCGCCTCGGGCGAGGTGATCGGATCCTTCTGCCTCACCGAACCGGAAAGCGGCTCGGATGCGGCGAGCCTCAGGACCAGTGCCCGGCGCGACGGTGACGGCTATGTGCTGAACGGCACCAAGCGCTACATCACCAATGCGCCCGAGGCCGGCATCTATACGGTGATGGCGCGGACCGACCCCGAGAAGCGCGGGGCCTCGGGCATCTCGGCCTTCATCGTCGAGCGCGGCACGCCGGGTCTGACGGTGGCGAAACCCGACCGCAAGATGGGCCAGCGCGGCGCCCATACCGCCGATGTGATCTTCGAGGATTGCCGCGTGCCGGCCTCGGCGGTGATCGGCGGCGTCGAAGGCGTGGGCTTCAAGACGGCGATGAAGGTGCTGGATCGCGGCCGGCTGCACATCGCCTCGGTCTGTGTCGGCGTGGCCGAGCGCCTGATCCACGACGCGCTCAGCTATGCGATGGACCGCCGCCAGTTCGGCCAGCCGATCGCCGAGTTCCAGCTGATCCAGGCCATGCTCGCCGACAGCCGTACCGAGGCCTATGCCGGGCGCTGCATGGTCGAAGATGCCGCCCGCCGCCGCGATGCCGGCGAGGACGTCAACATGCTGGCCTCGTGCTGCAAGCTCTTCGCCTCGGAAATGGTCGGTCGGGTGGCGGATCGGGCGGTGCAGATCCTGGGCGGGGCCGGCTATATCGCCGATTACGGCGTCGAGCGCTTCTACCGCGATGTCCGCCTGTTCCGCCTGTATGAAGGCACCAGCCAGATCCAGCAGATCGTGATCGCCCGCAACATGATCCGCGAGGCCCGTTCATGACCGCCGCTGGCCCTGCCGAAGTTCCTGCCGCGGCACCGCGTTTCGAGGATCATGTCGGCGATCCGCATCGCTATCGCCGTCTGCACGAGGTGATGGAGGCGGCCGCCCGCGCCCATCCGGACAAGCCTGCGATCATCCATGACGACGGCCGGATCAGCTTCACCGAACTGATGGCTGAGAGCGAGGCCCTGGCCCGCCGGCTCGACGGCTGGGGCGTGCGGCCGGGGGACCGGCTGCTGGTGGTGTCGGAGAATGCGCCCGCCCTGGTCGGCGCAATCCTGGCCGCCAGCCGCCGCGATGTCTGGGTCATCCCGCTCAATGCCCGGCTGACCGGTGCCGAGGTGGACCGGATCGCGGCCCATTCGGGGGCCCGGCGCATCCTTTATACCAGCGGCGTATCGCCTGAGGCTGCCGCCCATGGTGCGAGGGCCGGGGCTGATGAGATCGATCTGGGCGCGCTCGGCCGGGTGATGCTGTCGCCCGAAAACCCTGAGGCGATGCCCGAGCCGGTGGAAGAGGGCCCGGGGCAGGTGGCGGCGCTGGTCTATACCACCGGCACCACCGGCAATCCCAAGGGTGTGATGATCACCCATGCCAACCTGATCCTGGTGGCGGATGAATCCGGCCGTGGCCGCCAGATCACCCATCGCGACGTGGTCTATGCCGTGCTGCCGATGTCGCACATCTTCGGCCTGTCGTCAGTGCTGACCGGATCGATGATGCGCGGGGCGACGCTGCGCCTGGCGCCGCGCTTCGACCCTGATGCCGTCTTCCGCGCCCTGGCGGACGAGGGCGTCACCATGTTCCAGGGTGTGCCTGCGATGTATCAGCGCCTGCTGGCGGTGCTGAAATCGCGCGGCCAGACGACGATCGCCAGGCCGCATCTGCGCTATTGCTCGGCGGGCGGCTCGCCGCTGGATCCGGCGGTGAAGGCAGCGGCCGAGGCGCTGGTGGGGACGTCGCTCCACAACGGCTATGGCCTGACCGAGACGACCTCTGCCGTATCGCAGACCACCCCCGCCGAACCGGCCATCGACGACAGCGTCGGCCGGCCGCTACCGAATATGGCGGTCAAGGTGGTCGATGCCGACGACCGCGACCTGCCCGACGGCCAGGTCGGCCGGCTCTGGATCCACAGCCCCGGGGTGATGAAGGGCTATTACAAGGCGCCGGAGTTGACGGCCGAGGTGATGAAGCCGGGCGGCTGGTTCGATACCGGCGATCTGGCCCGCCTGGACGGTGGCCGGATCTTCATCGCCGGCCGGGCCAAGGAGCTGATCATCCGTTCGGGCTTCAACGTCTACCCGCCCGAGGTGGAGGGGGTGCTGAACGCCCATCCCGACGTGGCGCAGTCGGCCGTGGTCGGCCGGACGGTTCCGGGTAATGAAGAGGTGGTGGCCTTCGTCCAGCCGGTGCCCGGGCGGGTGCTGACCCGCGAGGCGCTTGCCGGCTGGGTGGCCGAACGGCTGGCGCCCTATAAGCGCCCGGCCGAATTCGTGATCATGGATGCCTTCCCCGCGACCGCCACCGGCAAGGTGCTGAAGGCGCAGCTGAAGGATATGGCCGCACAGGGTTGATGGTCGGGTTGATGGCGGGGATCAACCCCCATCATCAACCCCGCCTCTGCGCCCGGCATCACCCCGCCGCCCGCCTTTGTCCGGCGGCGCGGCGGGTTTCCAGCCACAGGCAGGCGCTGACGATGATCGCCGCCCCCAGGATCGATGCCAGGCCCGGCGTCGTCCGCCAGATCGCCCAGTCATAGAGCACGGCCCAGGCGAAGGCGGTGTATTCCAGCGGGGCCACCCGCTGCACTTCGACCCGGGCCAGGGCCCAGGAAATCAGCGCGATTCCGCTGACGCTCAACCCGGCCACGACCAGATAGCCGGCAAGCTGGGTGGTCGAGACCGGCGTCCAGTCGATCAGCGCCACCGGGATCGCAACCGTGCCTGCCACCAGGTTGGCGCTCAGCGCCAGCGCCCCGATCCCCTCCGACGGCGCCAGCTTGCGGGTGGTCACGATGACGCCGGCATAGCCCACCGTCCCGATCAGGGCCGCCACATAGCCCGTCAGCGGGCCATGGCCCTGACCGTCCTGGACCATCAACCCCGGCGACGCCACCACCAGCACGCCCAGAAAGCCGGCCGAGAGGGCGATGCCCGCCCCCTTGCCCGGCCGTTCGCCCATCAGCGCCCAGGCGAGCAGCACGGTGACGATCGGGGCAGTGAACAGGATGGCATAGGCCTCTGCCAGCGGCAGCAGGGTGAAGGCGGTGAAGAAGCCGAAGCCTGCGATCGCGAGCAGCACTCCGCGCAGCAGATGGGCCCCGGGCCGGGCCAGCCGCCAGGTGCTCCGCTCGGGCCTGAGCAGCCACCAGAGCCCGACCCAGGGCAGAGAGGCCGCGGATTTGAGCAGCACGATCTGGCCGATGCCATGGTCGCCGCCCAGCAGCTTCACCACGACATCCATGGTCGAGAGCAGGCAGACCGCCAGCAGCATCGCGCCGACCGGCCGGGCCCCGGCGGTTTCCGTCCGGTCAGACGCGCTCATGCGCTGGATCCGAGCGGCAGATCGTAGCGGTATTCGACCGAACGGCTCAGATCGTGAAGCGCGCGGGTGTGGGGGCCGCGTGTGAAGCCCTGCGCCTCGTAGAAGGCATGGCCTTCGGTGAAGCGGGTGTCGGTCCACAGCATCAGATGGCGACCGCCGGCATCGCGGGCGTGTTCGACCGCCCGCACCAGCATCCGGCGGGCAAGGCCGGACCGCCGGGCCCGTGGCGAGACATAGAGCTTGAACAGCTCGAAATGGCCCGCGGGCTCCCCCTCTGCCGCCATCACCGCACAACTGGCCAGGATCGTGTCCGCCGTCGCCGGGGCTGCGGGATCGCCGCCTGCAACCGCCACCCAGGCGGCGCCGCCACGGGCGCCGACATGGCTGGCATAGTGACGCAGCTCCGGCAGTTCGGCGTCGACATCCAGGATGCAGCCCGGATAGGCGGACCAGCAGAGATCGATCAGCGCGATCAGCCCCTCCCCATCGGCGTCGACGAGTGGCCGGATGACCGGCACCGGCAGCGGGGTGACGAGCGGTGTATGAGCGGGGGCGGCGTCGGGCATGGGGGCGCGTATCCGGCGATGGCGGGGGACGTCTGAAGCCTCGCCCATCTGCGGTCGCGGGTCCATCCAGGATTTCTGGGGGTGAGGGGCAGTGCCGCTGAACCACAGCCGGACCGTCATCCGCGCGTCATGGTTGGTGTGATAGATCGGGCACACGACATCGACGGAGGGCGACATGGCCGGACGCGGCATCTTCAGATCCCTGCGCCTGCGCATCCTGGTGCTGGGCGGCGGTATCCTGATCGTCGGCTTCGGGCTGGCGACCGCCTATGTGCTGCACACCCAGGAAGAGGCGGCCAGGCTTGCGGCCGACCGGATTCTGGCGGAAACCGCAGCCGGCCAGGCGGCGGTGGTGGCCGAAGAGATCGGACGCGCGGTTGCGCTGGCCGAGACCATGGCGGCCGGGCAGACCGGTATGCTCGCGGCCGGCACCACCGATCGTGCGGTCCTGGCGGCGGCACTGCACGGGGTGATCGCGGCCGAAGCGGGGGTGGTCGGCGGCGGCCTGGGCTGGCAGCCCGGCCTGCCCGACGGCCGGGATGCCGATTTCCGCAACACCGGGCTCGGCGATGCCGACGGCCGGTTCGTGCCCTACATGTCGCGCACCGCCGATGGCGGCGTGGTGACCGAGCCGCTGATCATGGATGCGGCGGCCGATGCCTGGTATGGGGCGCCGATGCGCGCCGGCCGCAGCCTGGTGACCGAACCCTATCTCTACCCCGTCGCCGGCCGGGACGTGCTGATGACCACGGCTGCCGCCCCGATCCTGCGGGCGGGCAAGCCGGTGGGTGTCGCCACCGTCGATCTGGGCCTCGACGACCTCCAGCACCGGATCGGATCGGCCCGCCCCTTCGGCAGCGGCCAGGTGGCGGTGTTGTCCGCCGACGGGCTCTGGGTGGTGCATCCCGATGACGCGCGGCGCGGCAGGCCGGCGACGGCCCCGGCGATCGCCGGCATCCTGAAGGCCGCGGCCCGCGGCCCCGTGGAGCAGGCGGCCGACGGTGCGGATGTGGCCGGCCCCGCCGGGCCGGTCCTGGTTCGGGCGCTGCCGGTGGATCTGGGCCATGGCGCCGCGAAATGGACGGTGCTGGTCACGGTGCCCGAAGCGGCCGTGTTCGCCGAAGCCCGCGCCGTCGAGCGGCGGCTGTCGATCGGGCTGGTGGTGATCGCCCTCGGCGCCGGCATGGCCCTGTTCTGGATGGGCCATGCCATCGCCGCACCGATCCGCCGGCTGACCGGCACCATGCATCAGCTGGCCGAGGGCGATCGTGCGGTCGAGGTACCGGCAACCGCCCGGGCCGACGAGATCGGCGCTATGGCCCGCACCGTGGTCGTGTTCCGCGACGGTCTGGCCCGGGCCGACCAACTGGCCCACGAAGCCGAACGCCGGCGCGAGGCCCATGAGGCGGAGCTTGCAGCCGAGCGACGGCGCATCGCCGATGCCTTCGAGCAGGAGGCCGGGCGGATGCTGCAGGAGCTGATCGCGGCGGCGGCACGGATGCGCGACACCTCGGCCGAGATGGGCCAGATGTCGGCGACCTCGATCGATGGCGCGCGGGCGGTGGATACCGAATCCCGGGCCGCCGCCGCCAATGTCCAGACCGTCTCTGCCGCGGCGGAAGAATTGTCGGCCTCGATCGGCGAGATCGGCTCTCAGGTCGGCCGTGCCCGCGGTGCCGCGGATCGGGCGGTCGAAGAGGCGGGCAGCGCCGACAGCCAGGCGAAGCGGCTGGCCGAAACCGGGCGGGTGATCGGCCAGGTGGTGTCGCTGATCGGCGACATCGCCGGCCAGACCAATCTTCTGGCCCTGAACGCCACCATCGAGGCGGCGCGGGCCGGCGAGGCCGGCAAGGGCTTCGCGGTGGTGGCGGCCGAGGTGAAGGCGCTGGCCGACCAGACCGCGCGGGCGACCGCCGACATCTCGGGTCGCCTGGGAGAGATCCAGGGCGCTGCCGCCGATATGGGCACCGCGATCGACCGGGTGACGGTCAGCATCCGCGAGATGCACGAGATCGCGCTGACGATCGCCTCGGCGATCGACGAGCAGGGGGCCGCCACTGCGGAAATCGCCCGCAATGTTCAGGAAGCGGCCACCGCCACCGATCGGGTGTCGGTGCGCGCGGCCGAGGTGGGGCAGGCCTCGGACCGGACCGGAGAGGCCGCCGATGCGGTGCTGGCCGGCACCGAGGAGCTGACGGCCACCATCACCCGGCTCGACCAGGTGGTGCGCGAGATCCTGGCGCGGATCCGCGCCGGCTGATCGGCAACCCCCGGCAGATCGTTCTTGACGGGAAGGTGCGCCATCGCGCAGGCTTCCCCGCATCGGTTCATCACGCGCAGGAGAGGAGGGCAGTCATGATCGTCGGCATCTGCACGCATGCCCGCCGCTCCCCGGCCGCCCGTGGCCGCTGCCTGGTATCGGTATCGATTGCGCGAATTTCCCGCCCGGTCTCTGCGGAGGCCGGGACCGGCGTCGTCATAGGGCGCCGGAGCGACGATACAGGCACCGCCTGACCGTTCGGAGACGAGGTCCCGGTTTCAAACCGGAGGGACCGCCCGGCGGGGCGGTACGACCGACGGGACCCGATCATGACCGAGCTGCTTCTTCAGGCCACCGCCGCGCCCTTCTCTGCCGACCTCACGGCCGGCGATCCGATTTTTTCTCCCGAAGCTGATCCCGCACGCGAAGCCCGGCTCGTCGATGCCTGGGCGGAGATGCGTCTGGACCGCCGGGCCCGCAGCGCCTGCGCCGGGCGCCCGCGTGCGGCCCTTCCCGAGATGTCCGAGCTTCTGCCGGCGGGGGCTGGCGTGGTCGAGGCGGCGCTCTGCCGGGACATGCTGGCGCGGGCCCGGCGCATGGCCGGCTTCGACACCCCGCCGCCGGCCGGGGCGGCGCATGCGGCCGGACGGCGCCTTGGCCTGCTGGCGGATGCCGATGCCGCGGCGGGTGATGCCGGTGCCGACTGGCGGCGCTGGGCCGCGCGTGCGGACCAGGACGGCGCGGATCTGCTCCGTGCACGATTTGCAGCCGGTGACACTGTCGATGCGTCCGGGGCGGTCTGCGGCATCCGCGCGGCCCTGGGGCGCTTGCTCGATCATCTGGCGGTGGCACCGGCCGGGCTGCTGCCGCCGGCCGACCGGCTCGACATGCCCGAGATCCTGCTGCTCGCCCGGCTGGTCGAAATCGATGCCGAGTTGCGCGACGATCTGGAGGCGGCCGATCTGCCGGCGATGCTGGCCCGGCTGGCCCGATTCTGCGCCGACGAGCTGACCGCCGGCTGGGCCGGTCTGCGGGCCGGTCTGCTGGCGGGGGATGCAGATGCCCCCGGGCGGCGGGCGGTTGCGGCGGTCGCGGCGCGCAGCTTCAACCATCTGGTCGCCTGGATCGCGCCGCTTCTGCCCTTCATGGCCGAAGAGGCCTGGCTGGCGCGCTGGGGTGCCGGTGCCGGCAGTGTTCATGAACGTCTGTGGCCGTCGGTGGATCCGCTCTGGGCGACGCCGGGAACCATCCTCGCCAACCGGCGCCTGGACCGGCTGCGGGCCCTGGTGCGCGATGTGGCGGGCGGGCGCGAGATCACGGCGGATGCCACCGTCGAGCTGGATCTGCCCGCCGACCGGCGGCCGCCATTCCGTGAGGCCGAGCTTGGCCCCCTGCTGGGGGTTGGCCGGTTGCGTCTGCGCAGCCTGCCCGCCGGTGCAGCACCCGCAGCCCGGTTCGCCGCTGCTGGACCGGTGCTTGCCGCCACGGCATGATCGGGGCATGGCTGATGCTCCGCTCCGCGATCCCAATCCCGAACCGGGGGGCGCCCATGCCGATCCGGCGCTTCGGCCCGAGATCGCGCGGGCGCGCACCATTGCGCGCCTGCCGCTGAACGCGATCCGGGCCTTTACCGCCGCGGCGCGGCTGGGTGGCATGGCGGCGGCGGCAGGAGAGCTTGGCCTCACCCCCGGGGCGGTCAGCCAGCAGGTGAAGACGCTGGAAGACCGGCTGGGGCTGAAGCTGTTCGAACGCGAAGCCCGCGGGGTCCGCCTGACCGCCGTCGGTGCCGACCTTGCCGATGCCGCCCATCAGGCGCTGGACGGGATGGCCCATGCCTATGAACGGGCGCTGGCCCGCACGGCGCCCGGCATCCTGACCGTCGGCGTGGCACCGAGTTTTGCAAGCCTCTGGCTGGCCCCCCGCATCGGCGGGTTCCTGAAGGCGCAGCCCGATCTGGCCGTGCGCCTCGACAGCCAGCGTCATCATGTCGACCTCGCCCGCGGCGAGGCCGATATCGCCCTGCGCTGGGGGCGTGGGGACTGGCGCGGTCTGGTGGTGCTGCCGCTCGGTCCCGAACCCCTCACCCCGGTGGCGGCGCCTGCTTTGGCCGCTGCGCTGCGCACCCGCACCGATTTTGCGCCCGCCTGCCTGCTGGATCAGGTGCGGCTGCACTTCGCCGAACTCGATGATTGGGGCTGCTGGTTCCGGGTGGCGGGGGTGGCGATGCCGGAGGTGATCGCCGCCGGGCCGGGTGGACCGGTCTTCAGCGAATCGACCGCGGTGATCGAGGCGGCGGAGGCCGGCCAGGGCATCGCCATCGGCCGGCCGTCGCTGACCGCCGATGCGATCGCAGCCGGCAGGCTGGTGCAGCTTTTCCCCGACATCCGTGCCGATGACGGCTGGGGCTATTACCTGGTTGCGACCGAGGTGGGGCTGCGCCGGCCGGCGGTGGCGGCTTTTCGCGACTGGCTGATGGCGGAAATTGCGAAGATGCCGCGTTGAACCGGTCAACGCTCCATCAGGCGCTGCCGGTCCAGCCCTGCCAGGCCGGCCAGCCTTCGATCAGTGCGGCGAAGCGTTCATAGCCCGCAGCATCCGGATGGGCGCCATCCCCCGCCCGGACCTCTGCCATCCACACCGGATCTGCGGCCAGGGCATCGAAAACCGGCAGCCAGGGCACGCCCAGGCGCCGGCAGATCGGGCCGAGGGCGTCGCTCAATGCCTGAATGCGCAGATTGGCCTCGTCTTCCGCGATCGGCGGCGGGCCGATCATCAGCACCGGCCGACGGGCGCCGGCAACCCGCAGAATGCCCTCGGCATTGGCGAGGCTTTCGGCCATCGGCAGCCTGGTGCCGAAGGGTGTGGGCGCCTCCATGCGGTCATTGACCCCAAAGGCGAAGATCAGCCGGCCGTCGACGCCCTCCGGCAGCCGGGCGCGGCTTTCGCTCAGCCAGCGTTCGGCGATGTCGCGGCTGGTGTCGCGGCGGATGCCCAGATTGTAGAGGGTGAGATCGGCACCGCGGGCGATGGCCTTTGCCGCCACCCGGCCTGCCCAGCCCAGGCAGGTGCTGTCGCCCGCGCCCGCGACGAAGCTGTCGCCGATGACGCAGATCCGCAGGGGCAGACGCTCCTCGCCGCCCGCCGTCATCCGCGGGCGATCCGGTCGAGGGCGGCGCGGTCGGTGATCGTCACCCGGCCATAGGCGCGGGCGATCAGCCCGTCGCGGGCCCAGGCGCCGAGCAGGCGATTGACGGTCTGGCGCGACGTGCCGAGCATGTGACCCAGTTCCTCCTGCGGCAGATGCAGGGCGATCCGTGTGGCGGTGCCTTCGACCTCTCCATAGGCATCGGCCAGCGCCAGCAGGCGCTTGGCGAGCCGGCGATCGAGCGGCAGGAAGGCTTCGTCTTCAAGGGCCGAGAAGGTCATGCGCAGCCGGCGGCAGAGCAGGACCAGAAGATGAGCCGACAGCGGCGGATGCTCTGTCAGCAGGCGCACGAAGGCGGCCTTGGGCACCACGATCAGCTCGCTCTCGCCCAGCGCCACGGCGTCATGGGTGCGCCGGCCGCCGTCGATGAGGGCGATTTCGCCGAACCAGGCGCCGGGCTCCAGCACGGCCAGCACCAGTTCACGACCGTCATCGCCGGCCGAGGCGATACGGACCGCGCCCGAAATCACGCCGAACAGGGCATCGGCCTCGTCGCCCTTGGCATGGATCAGCCCGCCATCCGGCACCCGGCGCCGGCTGCCTGCCTCGGTCAGGCGCCGCACCGTGTCCTCGGGCAGGGACGAGGAAAGAAAGCCGCTCTGGTCGGCGAAGGGGATGGTCATCGGGCGGCGCGGGGTCTCGGGGATGAGGGGGCGCAAAGACGCGGCGGGATGGTTGCGTGGACTGTCGCAGGGCCGACAGACGACAGGCAATACATGATCCTAGCATGTTTGTCCCGGAACCACCGTCCGGGCAAGGGGCGACAACCGCTCCGTCGAAGGATCCAAGGGAGGACGAGCCGTCACATGAACGCCATCACGCCGCCCGATGCCGAAGCCCGCGCCGGCTTTCGCCGCATGCAGGAGGGCACCGCCGAGGATTGGGCGAAGATCGCCGGCAGTTTCCGCGGCTATGCCCGGGCGCTGCCCGACCGGATTCTGGATCACCTGAAACTGCTCGACGGTGATTTCGGCGGATTCCCGATCGACCGGCTGCATCATTCGCTGCTGACCGCGACGCTGGCCCACCAGGCCGGCGAGAGCGAGGAATACGTGGTCTGCGCCCTGCTCCACGACATCGGCGACACGCTCGGCAGCTATAATCATCCGGATATCGCGGCCGCGATCGTGAAGCCCTTCGTCGAGCCGGAGCATCACTGGATGGTGGAGAAGCACGGCCTGTTCCAGGGCTATTATTTCTTCCACCATATCGGGCTGGACCGCGACATCCGGGAACAGTTCCGGGGGCATCCGAATTTCGACCGCACGGCGGCCTTCTGCGAGAAATACGATGCGCCGGCCTTCGATGCCGATGCCGCATGCATGCCGCTCGAGGCCTTCGAGCCGATGCTGCGACGGGTGTTCGCCGCCCCGAAGCAGTCGGTCTACAAGAAGGCGATGGAGGACTGACGCCATGACCGCCCAGCATCCCACCCCGGCCGCCGATCCCGCCGCCAGGCGCCCCGCGACCGATCCGGGGCCGATGAGCGCCGCCGCGGCCCGCTACGGCAACCTGCCCCGCCCGCCCCGCTTCGAGCGGGTGGAAGAGGCCCGGCTCCACGCCAAGCAGCGCCTTGCCGCGGGTTTCCGCATCTTCTCGCGCTTCGGCCTGGATGAAGGCGTCGCCGGACATATCACCGTGCGCGATCCCGAACATCCGACCACTTTCTGGACCAACCCCTTCGGCGTGCATTTCAGCCAGATCAAGGTCTCCAACCTGATCCGGGTCGATGAAGAGGGGCAGGTGGTCGACGGCGATGCGATCTGCAATGCCGCCGCCTTCGCCATCCATTCCCGCATCCACAAGGCCCGCCCGGATGTGATGGCCGCGGCCCACAGCCACGGGGTCTATGGCCGCGCCTGGTCGACGCTGGGGCGGCCGCTTCAGCCGATCACCCAGGATTCCTGTGCCTTCTGGAACGACCATGCCGTCTATGACGATTTCGGCGGCGTGGTGGTCGAACTGGACGAGGGCGACCGGATCGCGCGGGCCTTGGGCAACAACAAGGCCGCGATCCTGCAGAACCACGGCCTGCTGACGGTCGGCGCCTCGGTGGACGAGGCGGTCTGGTGGTATGTGGCGATGGAGCGCTGCTGCCAGGTCCAGCTGATGGCAGAGGCGGCAGGCACGCCCAAGGTCATCTCCGATGCGTCGGCCGCCCAGGCCTATTCGGTCACCGGCACCGCCCAGGCCGGCTGGTTTCAGTTCCAGCCGCTCTATGCCCGGATCGTCAAGGAACAGCCGGACCTGCTCGACTAGGTCGTCAATGCGGATTGGTGCATTCCCGTGGATGCAGCGTTTCGCGTAAGACGCTGGTCGACGAGGGGATATCAGGCCATCTGGCAAAGGAAGCGGTGGTGACGTCCACCGCGCCCCTTGCCGGAGATCCAGAAAAATGACCAATCATTCATCTGACCTGGCGAGCCTCGTGCCGCCTGTGGACGTCACCCGCCGCGGCTTTACCCTCGGCTCGCTGGCGGTGGGTTTTGCGCTGGCCGCCAGGCCCGTGCGGGCGGAGACGCGGATCACGACCGATGCCGCGGGGCTGGAGGCGGGCGCCTTCACCCTGCCGGTCTCGGGCTTCGACGTGCCCTGCTATTTCGCCCGGCCGGCAGGGGGCGAAAGGCTCGCCACCATCCTGGTCGCGCCCGAAATCTTCGGCCTGCACGAGCACATCGCCGATGTCTGCCGGCGTTTCGCGCATGAGGGCTTTCTGGCAATCGCCTTCGATCCCTTCGCGCGTCAGGGAAACGTCACCACGCTGCCCGACGTGCAGACCATCATCTCGACCGTGGTCTCGAAAACGCCGGATGCCCAGGTGATGGCCGATCTGGATGCCATCGCCGCTCATGCCGCAGCCGAACGCGGCGGCGATCCGGAGCGGCTGGGCATCACCGGCTTCTGCTGGGGCGGGCGCACGACCTGGCTTTATACCGCCCATAATCCGAAGGTGAAGGCAGGCGTCGCCTGGTATGGGCGGCTGGTCGGGCCGTCGAACGAGATCACGCCGCGCCAGCCCATCGAAGTGGCCGCCGATCTGGCGGGGCCGGTGCTGGGCCTCTATGGCGGGGCCGACAGCGGCATTCCGGTTGCGACGGTGGAGCAGATGCGTGCTGCACTCGCCGCGGCCGGCACGCCGGCGGCGCAGGCGTCGGAGATCATCGTCTATCCCGACACGCCCCATGCCTTCCATGCCGATTATCGGCCGAGCTATCGGCCCGAAGCCGCCAGGGACGGCTGGGCGCGCTGCCTCGCCTGGTTCCGCGATCACGGCCTCGGCTGAGCCCCCCGGAGCCGCTCAGGCCGGCGGTGCCGCACAGGCTGTCGCCGGCCCCAGCTGCCCCACACGGCGGGTGATGACCCCCGCCCGGCGCTGGATGTAGCGCGTGGGCTCCGAGGCGCTCCAGCGGCGCGGATTGGGCAGAACCGCGGCGAGCAGTGCCGCTTCCCGTGCGGTCAGCGCCGCGGCGGGCTTGCCGAAATGGGCCCGGGCGGCGGCTTCGGCACCATAGATGCCCGGCCCCATTTCGGCGACGTTCACGTAAAGCTCGATGATCCGCCATTTCGGCCACAGGATCTCGATCGCGAAGGCGAGCGGCACCTCCAGCGCCTTGCGCAGGAAGCCGCCGCCCGGCCAGAGGAACAGGTTGCGGGCGGTCTGCATGGTGATGGTGCTGGCGCCGCGCAGCGGCCGGCCGTCGCGCCATTCCTCGATCGCCTCGCCGACCGCGTTCCAGTCGACGGCGAAATGGCTGCAGAAATTATTGTCTTCGGCGGCGATCGCCGAATTCGGCAGGGCGCGGGCGATCTGATCCAGGTCGCGCGGCCGATAATCCAGCCGCCCCTCTTCGACCAGGCGGATCAGCATCAGCGGCGTCGCCGGCGGATCGATCCAGCGATAGGCGACCAGCATGGCCGCCCAGACCGCCAGTATTGTCAGCACCACGGCCCGCACCGCCCGCAAAACCCGACGCAGCAGGCTGGGCGCTGGCCGGGCGGATCGGCCCGGGCGCGGCTTCGGGGGTTGGTCGGTGGTCATGCGCAGGCCAATCCTCGGTGCATGGCCGCCAGCATGCCTGAGCGGGGCTGATGTCGCCACGGGAAAACCTGTGTCAGCTTCGGGGCGCGGCTCAGGGTTAAGGCGATGTAAACCCGGGTTGACCTGTCGATCTGTGGACCTTCCGGCACCGGTGCGGCTCCGACATGTTGGAGGCTCGGTCGGAGCGCCCGGCTCCGGCATCGGATCGCTTTGCCCGAAGGATGCGCGCATCATGGCTGGCCACCCCCGCTCTCTCTGCCACGAGGTCGACCTGTCCCGCCGTCTCAGCCATCTGAGGCGGCGTCTGATGGCCGGTGCCGCCATGACCGTAATGGTCTGGGGGGCGGGCAGCCGCGACGAGGTTCTGGCCGAGACCATTCCGGTCGGCTCGGGTGATACCCCCCTCAGGCTTGAAGAGCTGTCGGATCTGCCGACGACGGTGGAGATCACCGCGGGGGCCAGCCGGACGGTGACCGGCGATGCACCGGCAGTCGCGTCCGAGACGGCGGGCTGGACGCTTGAGAATGGCGGCGAGATCACCGCGGAGGGGCTGGCCGTGGGGCTGGTCGGCAGCACCCTGGTCAACGGCAGCGATGGCCGGATCACCGGTGCTGCCGGCGTGCAGATGGCCGATCCGGACGGTACCGCGGGCCTTGGGGTCGAGAATGCCGGCGTGATTACCGGCCAGGCAGGTGCCGGCCTGGTGGCCGAGGGGAGCGGCCTCTTTGCCCTCGACAACCGGGCGTCGGGCGCGATCTTCGCGGCGGGGCCGGCGCTCGCCGTTCAGGCCGTGGGCGCGGTGATCGGCAATGACGGCACGATCCAGAGCAGCGGGACCGATGGTGCCCTGATCGGTGCCGGCAATGTGGTTCTCGCCAATGGCGCAAACGGGGTGATCATCGGCGACGCCATCGGCCTCGGCATCACCGGCGGGGCGGTCGAGGTGACGAATGCGGGCACGATTGCCGGCGGTGCCAACAGCGCGCAGCCCGTGGCGGGCGGCATTGCCATTCAGGCCGACACCGCAACCGTGCGGAACGAGGCCGGCGGCACGGTGCTGGGCCGCGAGGCAGGGGTGACGGTCGAGGCCGCCGACACGGCAGAGGTCGTCAATGGCGGGGTGCTGAACGGCGTGATGATCGATGGCGAGACGCAGGCCCTGCTGCGCAATCTCGCCGGCGGCTCGATCACGGCCGAAACCGACAATCTCGTCACCGGTCGCGGCATCGTGCGGGTCGAAAACGCCGGCACGATCGAGGCCAGCGCCCCCGGACGGGGCAGCGAGATCGGCCTGATCGCGGGGATGCGCGAGGGCGCGGAGCGGCCGGCGGAGACCACCCTGATCAATGAGGCAGGCGGCCGGATCACCGGCTTCAACGGCGCGGCCGTGCTTTCCGGTGACGTGATCCGCATTGAGAATCGGGGCACGATCGATGGCATTCTGGCCCCTGCCGTCAGCGCTACCGCCGATGTCACCCATGTCGTCAACGAGGGCCTGGTCGCCGGCGGGACCGGTTTCCTGATCGATGGCGATGCCACTCTGACCAACGCCGCCGCGGGCGAGATTCTGACCTGGGGGACGGCGGTTTTCGCCACCGGCGCCGCCGATGTGGTCAATGCCGGGCAGATCGTTACCGTCCACGGTGTCGTGCCCGCCGATGTCCCGGACGGTGCAGTGGCCGTGGGCAGTGGCAGCCATATCGACAATCTTGCGGGCGGCGTGATCCTGAACCGCCGGTGGTCCGGCATCGCCGTGTCGGATGGTCTGGGGGATGAGGATCCGGCCGACCGTGAAACAGTCATCGAGAATGCCGGCCTGATTCGCTCCGAAGGCCGCGGTCGAGGGGTGACTGTCGATGTGGCAGGGCGCGTGACGATCTCCAACCGTCAGGGCGGGACCATCCTCTCGGCTGGTGCCGAAGGTATTCTGCTTCAGGCCGGCACGATCGCCATCGATAATGCCGGGGCCATCATCGGCGGCAGTGCCGATGAGGATGTGGAGATGATCGCGGGCGTTGCCGCCCTCGGAGACAGGACCGTGGTGACCAACCGGGCGGGCGCCATCATCGCCGGCGACGGGATGGGAGTCTCCCTCACCGCCGCGGATGAAGCGGTGATCGAGAATGCCGGCTTCGTCAACGGCGTGGTCGTCGACGGTGGCATGTCCACCCGGCTGGATAACGCCGCGACAGGTGTTGTGGCTGCCTATGAACAGAACGGGCTGCTCGGCAAGGCGATCACGGTCGACAATGCCGGTGCCATTCAGGGTGGGGTCTCTGCCCTGGTTCTTGGGGGCGACACGGGGCGGGTCGTCAATACGGGAACCATCGAAGGGGGTAGCGGCGCCGGCATCGCGAGCGTCACGACGGCCGGCACCAGTGTCGCCAACAGCGGGGCGATCACCGGCGGCGTGGTCGGCATCGGCACCGAGGGTGGGCTCACGCTCGAAAATACCGGCCGGATTTCAGGCGGCTTCGTTGCCGTCAAGGCGGTGGGCAGCGCAACCGTCGACAACCGGGCCGGTGGCGAGATCGTCTCCGAAGGCTCTGCGATCGAGGTCGTGGGCGAAGCGCTGATCACCAATGCCGGCCTCATCCGGTCCGAGCAGGGCATTGCGATCGCGGTTGAAGGCGATGCGGTGGTCGGCAATGCTGCGGGCGGCGTCATCGAGGCGGCCGGACCGGCCCTTCTGCTGGCGGGCACGGCATCGCTCACCAATGCCGGGCGCATCTCGTCCACCGATCCGACCTTCGGCGGCGACGATGCGGAAGGCGTCGCCATCCTGGCCGGCAGCGGCGGGTTGATCGCCAATACCGGCGTGATCGAAAGCGGTGCCGGCGCGATTATGATCGGTGACGTCGCCGACGATGCCGGGGAACTGACGACCGCCATTGCCAATGACGGCCTGATCCAGGCGCGCGGGGACGGCGTGGCGCTGGCGGCCGATATCGTCGGCGGGCTGGAGATCGCCAATACCAACACCATCGTTGCGGCCGACGGACCCGCCATGCAGGTCACTGCCGGCGAGGTGCTGCTGGGCAATGGCGGGGTGATCGTCAGCGACGGCGGCACCGGGATCCGGCTGGAGGCGAATACGGTGTCGGTTTCCAACGGCGCCGGTGCGCTGATCCGCGGCGGCGGCGGTGGTGACGAGGACGGCGGCATGTCCGTCCTCGGCGGGACGATCGATATCGGCAATGCCGGTGTCATCACCGGCGTGTTGACCGGTCTCGGGGCCGCCGGCGAAGAGGTGACCGTCACCAACGACGTCGATGGGGTGATCGCCGGCAGCTTCCAGGGGATCGGCCTCGCCGCTGCACATAATGCGACGATCGACAATGCCGGCTATATCTCCGGCCTTATGGCGGCCGCCGACGACGGCGTGCTCAGCCTGCAGAACGGCGAAACCGGCGTCATCGCCGGCAACGCGCCGAACAGGCTCACCGGGGTGGAGGTCGTCGTCGACAATGCGGGGCTGATCAGCGGCAACACGGGGCTGTTGATCGAGGCCGGATCGGTCGTGATCTCCAATAGCGGCCGGATTACGGGTGTGGATGAGCCGACCGACGGTCTCGACGATATCGGCGATCTGGACAGCAGCATCGGCATCGTGGCTCTGGTCGATGGGACCGCCGAGATCGGGAACAGTGGCACGATCAGTGGCAGTGTCGTCGGTATCCTGGCCGAGGGAGATCTGCTTCTCGACAACACCGGCACGATTTCAGGTGGCGAAGCCGGTGTCTCGCTTCTCGGTGGTGTAATCCACAATGCCGAGGGTGGCGTCATCTCGGGTGGCGGCGGCATCGAGCTTCTTGATCCGGAAGCTTCGGCCCAACTGATCAATGACGGCGCGATTCGGGCGACGGAAGACGTGGCCGTCAACTTCGGCAGCGGAGCGATCTACAATGCGGGCAGCATCGTTTCGCTCGGCCGCTACGATGAGGATGACCCTCTGGCCGACCCGGACGAGATCTATGCCGCCGTTCTGCTGGAGGGCGGCAGTCTGGTGAACGCGGCCGGCGGCCTGGTTCTGGGCGCGGAAGCCGGGGTGGTGGATCAGGGCGATGCCGATGGTGATGGCGCCGCCGTCCGCAATGAGGGGCAGATTCTGGCCGGCGTGGCCGTGACCAGCATGGGCGACGACTTCGTCCTCGAGAATATCGGCGGCCGGATTGCCGGCGGCATCCGCGCCGTCGACCTCTCGGGCGAAGACGCCATGATCGTCAATCAGGCCGGGCTGATCGATGGCGGTCTCTGGCTCAACGGCAATGGTGCCGTGGTCGACAATCGTGCCGGCGGCGTGATGATCCGGACCGGTGCGCGCGGTGAAGACGGAAAGCCCGCCTCCGCCGTGATCGATCTGCTCGATGTCGATGGGGCGGTCGTGACCAATGCCGGATTGATCGCGGGCAATGATGCCGACGGCATTGATGCCGGCCTCTCGGACGAGTCCGCTTGGGCGTCGCTCGAGGTGGCCAACCTGTCGGGCGCGCGCATCGCCGGCGTCACGGCCATTGATGCCGAGGTCGATACGCTCGACATCGACAATGCCGGCTTCCTGACCGGCGAGGATTATGGCGTCTACGCCACGGCCGATGATGTGTCGATCGTCAACCGGGCGGGCGGCGAGATCACCGGTGGGATCAGTGCCATCGATGTCGAAGGCGGTTTCGACATCGAGAATGCGGGCGCCATCTCGGGCGGGGATGACGAGCGGCATGCGCCCGCCATGTTCCTTATCGGCGACGGCACGCTGACCAATGCGGCCGGCGGCCGGATCACCGGTGGTGTCGCCATTTCTTCCGATGCCGACGGTCTGGTCGATGTGGTCAATGCCGGCGTGATCGAGGCAGAGCGCCTGGCGATCCAGGTCGGTGGTGAGGCTTCCGTCGAGAATCAGGCAGGCGGTCTGATCTCCGCGGCCCTCGGCATCGTCTTCACCAGTTCGATCGACCCGGACGCCCTGCCGATCGATACCCCGACACTGGTCAACCGTGGTGAGATCCGGGGCGGTGTGATCTATGACGCGGGTATGGTCAATATCGCCGATATCGGCGGACGGCTTGGCGCCAATGAAGAAGGTTGGGCCCTGACCTTCTCGGAAGATGCCGACGAGCGCTGGCTGACCGTGCGCGACGGCGCCGTTATCGATGGCGACGTTCTGGCGGGAGAGACCAACGACCTTAACGCCGCCCGCGACCGGGAAGACAGCGTCGCCACCTTCGAAGGCGGCGGCAGCTTCGCGCATGACCTCAGCGGTTTCGGCCTGATCGAGAAGGAGGGGGCCGGCACCTGGCGCTTCTCGGGCAATCTGCTCGCTGCCGCCTTCGATGTGAACGAGGGGGGTGTCCGCCTCGACGGCCGCTTCACCGGCGATGAGATGACGGTCGGGACCGGGGGGACGCTTTCCGGCAATGGCACGATCGAGGGCGATCTGGTCAGTGAGGGCCGGGTGGCGCCGGGCAATTCGATCGGCACCATCACCGTCACCGGCGATTTCACCCAGACCGCAACCGGCACGCTCGCCATGGAATATGCCGCCGACGGTGCCGGTGGCACCGTCACCGACCGGCTGGTGGTGGGTGGGGCTGCCACGATCGAGGGCGGTACGCTGTCGCTGACCTCGTTCGACGGCAGCACGCCCCGATATGCCAGCGCCGAACTGATCACGGCGACGGACGGCATCACCGGTACCTTCGATACGGTCGAAACCGATCGGGCCGGTCTGGTCGGCCGTCTGTTGGCCGATGGCGACGTGATCTCGCTCAGGCTGGTCGATACCGAGAACGGTTTCCGGGCGCTCGCCACCACCCGCAATGCCCGCAATGTCGCAACCGTGCTGGAGACCCAGGGGCTGACGGCGACCGGGGATCGCGACCAGCTGTTGAGCGAGCTGGCGGCCCTGGGCGATGCCGATGCGGCTGCGGCCCTCGGCGATCTGGCCGGATCCGAATATGCCGGCCACTGGCGCTATCTGCGTGGGGCAGGCCGCGCTTTCGTCGATGGCGCGGCAAATGCCGGCCATGCCGGTCATCGCGGCGCCTGGATCACCGGTTTCGGCAATACCGGCCGGACCAGCGGCGAGGATGACGCGGGCGATCTGCGCTGGCGGAGCGCCGGCACGGCGGTGGGCATCGACTTTGCGGTGGGGGAGACGGCGCGCCTCGGCATCGCAGCCGGTGTGACCGACGGCCGGACCACCGCCCGCAGCCGGGACGCCGGCATCGATACCACCGGCTGGCATGTCGGCGCCTATGGTGCGGTGCCGGCCGGGCCGGTGACGCTGGATGCGGTGGTCGCCTATACCCGGTCGTCTTCGGATGCCGACCGTTCGATCACCGGTACCGGCCGCACGGCCCGGGGCAGCTTCGATACCGATCAGGTGACTGCCGCCATCGGCGTTTCGACCGATCTTGTGGTGCCGGGGGCGAAGCCCGGCACGCCCGAGGCGGCGGCGGGGGCCCCAAGCTGGACCGTCACCCCGATGCTGCGCCTGATCTATGACCGGCAGAAGAGCGACGACGTCACCGAAACCGGTGCCGGCGCCGCGGCGCTGGTCGTCCAGGGCGGCACGGTCGAAGGGCTGGAGGCCTTTGCCGGGGTGCGTTTCTCCACGGCCTATGGCGATGCGGCGAAGGGTGAGACCGTGATCCGGCCGAGCTTCACCCTGGGTATCGGCCAGGAACTGCTCGATCGGGATCAGACGCTGACCGCGCATTTTGCCGGGGATCCGGCGAACCCCTTCCAGGTGGCCGGCGTCTCGCAGGGCCGGACCACGGGCCGGATCGGTGCCGCGGTCGAGGCCGATGTCGCACCTGGCGTGACGCTGGGCGTCGGCTATGCCGGTGCGATCGACGAAACCGGCGGCGACCATCGGCTGACCGCCGGGCTGCGCTTCTCCTGGTGATCCGCGGTGCAGATCCTGCTGATCATGTCCGGGCGGGAATCACCCCGCCCGGCGTGACAGGGGGAAGATGGCACAGGTGGTCGTGCCGTGTGCATACAGCTTGCCGGCCTCGTCGGTGAGCGTCGCCTCGGCGGTCGCAAAGCTGCGGCCGACATGGATGACCTTGCCCTCGGCCCGCATCCGGCCGGTCGCCGTGGTCACCGGGCGCAGATAGTTCACCTTGATCTCGACCGTGGTATAGGCCGATCCGGCGGCGAGGGTGCTGTGCACGGCGCAGCCGAGCGCGCTGTCGAGCATCGCTGCGATCCAGCCGCCATGGACGGTGCCGATCGGGTTGTAATGGTCGAAGAGCGGGGTGCCGGCAAAGATCACCCGGCCGTGCTCCACCGTTTCGGGATCGAAGTTGAGCGTGGCGCCGATCGGCGGGCGGGGCAGGTCACCGGCGGCGAGGCGCTGCAGCATTTCGAGCCCCGAAATATCGGCGATTTCTTCGAGGCTGGCGACGCCGATACCCCGCCCCCCGGTCGCTTCGGTTGCCGCGGCGTTGATCTCGCTGGTCATGGACGGAACTCCCGGTCCGGCTTGTGCTCATAAATACGTGTATATACACTCTTATGCTGCAGCCTAATGCGGTGCAGCATAGACGGCAAGGGGAGAGATGATGACGGGCAGGACGGATCTTCCCTGCACCTGTCTGCGGCTGCGGCAGGCGGCGCGGCAGGTCACGCGGCTTTACGACCGGCGGCTGGAGCCGGCGGGGCTCCGCATCACCCAGTTTCCGGTTCTGGCCCTGCTCAGGGCCGATGGGCCGGCGTCGCTCGGCCAGCTGGCCGAGCGTCTGGTGACGGACCGGACCACGCTCACCCGCAATCTGAGGCCGATGGAACAGGCCGGGCTGATCGAAACCCGGGCAGACCCGGAGGATCGCCGTCGTCGCCTGCTGGTCATCACGGAACAGGGTAGGGCGGTGCTGCGCCGGGCGGCACCGCTGTGGCGGGCCGCCCAGGACGAGCTTGCGACGCTGCTGGGGCCGGAGCTGCGCGGCCGGCTGATGGGCGATCTGGACGAGGTGATCACCCGGATCGATTGAGGCGGCTCAGCGCTCTTCGATCTCGATCCATTTGTGCTCGACCTTCGGGCGATAGGCCGCGAAGCGTTCGATCAGCCGGGCCGGGTCGGTGTCGACCAGCAGGATGTCCAGATGCTGCGGCTTCATGAAGCCGCGCTGGGCGACATGGTGCAGGAAGCCGAGCAGCGGCTGGTAGAAGCCGTCGACATCAAGCAGCCCCACCGGCTTGGCATGGCTGCCGAGCTGGGCCCAGGTCCAGACCTCGAACAGTTCTTCGAAGGTGCCGATGCCGCCGGGCAGGGCGATGAAGCCGTCGGCGAGATCGGCCATCATCGCCTTGCGTTCATGCATCGACCCCACCACCCTGAGGTCGGTGATGTTGCGATGGCCGACTTCGCGGTCCTCCAGCGATTTGGGGATCACGCCGATCACCTCGCCGCCTGCCGCCATGGTGGCGTCGGCCACCTGGCCCATCAGGCCGACCCGGCCGCCACCATAGACAAGGCCCAGCTGCCGCCGGGCCAGCTCGCGGCCCAGTTGCCGCGCTGCCTCGGTAAAGGCGGGGGTGTCGCCGGGGTTGGAGCCGCAGAAGACGCAGAGCCGGTTCATTCTCTCTCCTCGGTATCAGGCCTGCGGCGGGGCGCGGGCCGTCTTCCATTCATCGGGCTTGTCCCGATATGCGAAACAAATCGCCCGAAATCGCGTTTCGACGAGAGGTTGACCGATTTTCCATTCCGGCCGACCGCTCTGGTCGTGCTACATCGGGCATGTGGGGATGATAACATCCCGTCATCAAGGCGTCGTGACGGTCCGGGAAAAACAACGGCCATGCCTGGGGATCGATCCCCGGCCAGAGCCTCCGGGGGACGAGGGTCCGGACCGCATGCCAGCGCCTGAGGAGCCGTTGATCAGGTCCAGGGGAGGAACCGATCCATGCGCATTTTCGCGTCGCTCGCCGTCGTGGCGGGCCTGCTGGCCGGTGGCAGTGCCATGGCCGCCGATCCGATCGTCATCAAGTTCAGCCATGTCGTGGCCGACTCCACGCCCAAGGGCCAGGGCGCCCTGATGTTCCAGAAGCTCGTCGCCGAGCGGCTGGGCGACAAGGTGAAGGTCGAGGTCTATCCCAATTCGCAGCTCTTCGGCGACGGCAAGGAGATGGAGGCCCTGGCGCTGGGCGATGTCCAGCTGATCGCGCCGTCCTTGTCGAAATTCGATCGCTATACCAAGAAGCTCCAGGTCTTCGACCTGCCCTTCCTGTTCGACGACATCGCCGCCGTGGACCGCTTCCAGGCGAGCGATATCGGCCACAGCCTGCTGCGCTCGATGGAGAAGAAGGGCTTCATCGGCCTCGGCTACTGGCATAACGGCATGAAGCAGCTGTCGGCCAACAAGCCGCTGCGCATGCCTGAAGATGCCAAGGGCCTGAAGTTCCGCATCCAGGCCTCAGACGTGCTGCTGGCGCAGTTCGAGGCGCTGGGGGCCAACCCGCAGAAGATGGCCTTCTCGGAGGTCTATCAGGCGCTGCAGACCGGCGCGATCGACGGCGCCGAGAACCCGTACTCGAACCTCTACAGCCAGAAGTTCTTCGAGGTGCAGAAGTACATCACCGAGAGCAATCACGGTGTGCTCGACTATATGGTGGTGACCAACACCGAATTCTGGAACGGCCTGCCCGACGATGTCCGTGCCGAGCTTGAGAAGATCATGGGCGAGGTGACGACGGCCGTGAACAAGATGGCCAACGACATCAACGAGCGCGACAAGAAGCGGATCGCCGAAAGCGGCTCGTCCGAGATCCTGACCCTGACCAAGGATCAGGTGTCGGCATGGCGCAAGGCCATGGCGCCGGTCTGGACCAAGTTCGAGGGTGAGATCGGCAAGGACGTGATCGACGCGGCCCAGGCGTCGAACGGCGCCAGCTGAGCGGCCGCGACCCGGTTCACGGGATCACCGCAATGATCGCCCGCATCTGGGGACGGCTGGAGGAAGGCGCGATCGCCTTCCTCCTGGCTGCCATGACGCTGCTCACCTTCGTCCAGGTGGTGCTGCGCTACGTGTTCAACAGCGGCCTGGTCTGGGCGCTTGAGGCGACTTTCTATCTTTTCGCCTGGCTGATCATGATCGGCATCTCGTACTGCGTGCGGGTCCATGCCCATATCGGCATCGATCTGGTGGTGAAGATGATGCCGGCCGCCCCCCGCAAGCTGGTGGGGCTTGTGGCGGTCGCCCTGGCGCTGCTTTACGCCGGCCTGATGTTCTGGGGATCCTGGAACTATACCGACCGCATGATGATGCTCGGCATCGAGGCCGAGGACATCCCCGTCGAACGCTGGATCCTGTCGATCATTCTGCCGGTGGGGTTTGCCCTGCTGGGCCTCAGGCTGATCGAACAGGGCTGGGCGATCCTGACCGGGCGTGCCGAGGGCTTCCAGCTGGCGGACGAGGCGGCCGAGGCCATGGCGCTCGACCAGCGGGGCAAGGACGACCTGACCGACGATGCGGCTGCACGGGGAGGGCGGGGCCGGTGACCACACTCTTCCTGTTCGTGGCGCTTTTCGCCTTCCTGATCATCGGCATGCCGATCGCCATCTCGCTCGGCCTGTCCAGCCTGCTCACCATCCTGCTGTTTGCCAATGACAGCATGGCGTCGCTGGCGCTCAAATTCTTCCAGACCGCCGAACTCTACACCCTGCTCGCCATCCCGTTCTTCGTGCTGGCCGGCGCCTTCATGACGACCGGCGGTGTGGCGCGGCGGATGATCGCCTTCGCCAATGCCTGCGTCGGCCATATGTATGGCGGCCTCGCGATCGCTTCGGTGGTGGCCTGCATGCTGTTCGCCGCGGTTTCGGGCTCGTCGCCGGCGACCGTGGTGGCGGTGGGCTCGATCGTGATCGCTGGCATGGTCCGTGCGGGCTATACCCAGACCTTCGCGGCCGGTGTGGTCTGCAATGCCGGCACGCTCGGCATCCTGATCCCGCCCTCGCTGGTGATGGTGGTCTATGCGGCGGCGACCGAAAGTTCGGTCGGCCGGCTGTTCATGGCCGGTGTGATCCCGGGGGCCCTGCTCGGGCTGATGCTCGCCACCGCGATCTACATCTCGGCACGCGTGAACAGGATTCCGCGCCAGCCCAGGGCGCCGCTGGCCGAGGTGATCCGAACCGGCCGTAACGCGCTCTGGGGCCTGCTGCTGATCGTGATCATCATGGGCGGCATCTATGGCGGCATCTTCACCCCCACCGAAGCAGCTGCGGTGTCGGCGGTCTATGCGGCGGTGGTGGCGCTGTTCGTCTATCGCGACCTGAAGTTCACCGATGTGCCGCATGTGCTGGTCGATGCGGCGAAGGTCACGGTGATGCTGCTGTTCATCATCGCCAACGCCTTCCTCTTCGCCCATGTGCTGACCACCGAGCAGATCCCGCAGTCGATCGCCCGCGGCATCACCGAAGCCGGGCTGGCGCCCTGGCAGTTCCTGCTGGTGGTCAACATCATCCTGCTGGTCGCCGGCAACTTCATGGAGCCGTCGGCGATCATCCTGATCCTGGCGCCGATCCTGTTCCCGATCGCCACCGGTCTCGGGATCGACCCGATCCATTTCGGCATCATCATGGTGGTGAACATGGAGATCGGCATGGTCACGCCACCGGTCGGGCTCAACCTGTTCGTGACATCGGGTATCACCGGCATGCCGGTGTTGAGCGTGGTGAAGGCCGCATGGCCCTGGCTGATGATCCTGATCACCTTCCTGATCATCATCACCTATGTGCCGGAAATCTCGCTCTGGCTGCCCAACACCCTGTTCGGCAACGCCATGGTCGGCTGATGGCGTGCAGGGCCTGAAACGGGAATGGCCGCTGCTCCGGTCGGGAGCCGCGGCCATTTCTTTGCGGGGGTGGATGTGGGGGTCAGGCGCGCCAGAAGGGCTTGTTCGCCTCCCGCGATGCATCGATCGGGTCGATGTCCAGATCGCGCAGCAGATGCGCATCGAGCGTCGCCAGGCAGCGGCGCTGCCGGTGGCGCTCGGCCCAGAGGCCGAGGGTTGCGATCATCCGCTCGAGCACGCCGTGAACCGGCTTCACGGCAGCCTGGGCGCGAACGGGGGGCAGTCCGGCTCCCGCGCAGGCGTCGGCGCGGTGCCGCAGGGTCACGACGGTCATCTTCGTCATCTCCGGCTGGAAGGGAGCCGCCGGATGGGGGGAGGGGGATGAGGGACGGCTCCGGCGGTGACTGCATCTTCCGCCCTTGGCCGATTGCGGGCAAACGAGGCTTTCTCGTACACTCCCTTAGGAAAACTATTCGTGGGTCACGAAGGGCGGCGACGGGCACGACGAAGGCCCGCCCGTCCTCCACCCCCGCCGGCCGCTCCGCCGTGCCGGCGGGATGCCCGGTCCGGACATGTCATGCCGCGCAAATTGCCGCCCCTGAACGGTCTGCGTGCCTTCGAAGCCGCCGCCCGTCATTCCAGTTTTGCCCGTGCGGCGGAAGAGCTGCACGTCACGCCGGCCGCCGTCAGCCATCAGATCAAGGGGCTGGAGGCCTGGCTCGGCGTCATCCTGTTCCGCCGCCTGCCCAATGGTCTGCTGCTGACCGCGGCGGGGCGCGCCTATCTGCCGGGGCTGACCGACGGCTTCGACCGCATCGCCAGGTCCACCGCCGAACTGCGCGGCCGGGATCTGGGCGGGCGGCTGACCGTGAGTGTGCTCTCGTCCTTCGCCGGTCTCTGGCTTGCCCCCCGGCTCGGCCGGTTCCGCGAGGCCTATCCGGATGTCGAGCTGTTCCTGCGCGCCGAGACCCGGCTGGTGGATTTCGATCGCGACACGGTCGACCTCGCCATCCGCTATGTCACGGCGATCGACGGCGGGCTGGTTTCCGAGCGGCTGATGGAGGAAACGCTCGGGCCGGTGATGAGCCCGGCGCTGCTGGAACGGCTGGGGCCGGTGACGGAACCCGCGGCCCTGCTCGATCTGCCGCTGATCCACGATGCCGATGTGACGGGCGGCGAGGTCGCCGTCTCCTGGCGGAGCTTCTTCGCAACTGCCGGGATTGATCCGCCTCAGGATCTGGACCGGCAGATGCGGATCAACGATACCGGCGTGGCGGTGGCTGCGGCCGTCGCCGGGCAGGGCGTGATCATGGGGCGCAGCGCGCTCATCGCCGATCACCTGGCCGCGGGGCGGCTGGTGCGGCCACTTTCGATTCAGATCCAGGCCGCACAGGCCTATCATCTGGTGTCGACCGAGACCGGCTGGAACGATCCGCGGGTCCTGGCCTTCACCGACTGGCTGCGGCAGGAAGCGCTGACCGGTCAGCCATCCAGGCGGGAGTGAGTGGTCCTCCCGCGATCCAGGAGTATCCGACGCCATGGGCATCCGCAGCACACTCGCCGCCGGTCTGATCGCCGGTCTGGCGTGGTCGGTTCCCGCCTCTGCGTCGTCCGGGACGGCATCTGCGCCTTTCGACCCGGCCATGGTTCACCCTGCCTGTTTCGACAGCCTGGTCTCGCAGGCCTATACCGGAGAGACGGCGCTGGAACGCCTGCCGCTGGCCGGCTGCCCCGGGAGCGAGATCGCGCCGGAGCCGCGCCAGGACATGATGGTGATGGTCCGCCCGCCGGCCGAGCCCGAGGGCAACAATCCCGGCGGCTGGTCGCGGGGCTGGGTGGGCAGCCGCCTGGTCGGCCGTTTCGATGGCGATCGGCTGGTCTATGATCTGGTCGAGAATGGTGGCGGTACGGGGGTGTTCTCGATGCTGCTGTCGGGGCGGCTTGCCACGGCGGAAGGCGTGCCGGTGCTGGAGGATCTGGTTCTGGCACCCGCGGGGGACCGCTGCAACGGGGGCATCCACACCGCAACCCGCATCGACGGCAGGGCGCTGGACGTGGCCCAGTGGGCGACCCCTTACGATCTGGTCTCGCTGATCCTGGGCCTGGCGCCGGATGACGCGCCCGACGGCGTGCCCGCGGCCCTGGGCAAGGCTGCCGAAGACCTGCCTTTCTGCGCCGCCTGCTGTGCCGGCACCGTGCTGCTGCGTCTCGACGCCGCCACGCTCGCCCCCCATGGCGGTGCCGCCGATGCGCCGCCGCTGCCGGGAGAGGTGGTGACGGTCACCGCCGACGGGCTTGGGGAATACGACGATCCCGCCAGCCGCTGTCTTGCCCGAACCCTGATCCCCGACGGGACCACCGATCCGCAGGCGGAGCTGTCCCTGCCCCTGGAGCGCCTGCCGGGGCTGAAGGCGGCACTGCTGTCCTGCACGACGGATAAATCACACAAAAAATAGCGTATATAAAAGATCGCATGGTCGATATACGGTATGTGCGACTGTAAAATAATTTGACTCTCGCCCTTTCCCCACGGACAATTCGGTTCGTGGTGGAAAAGGACACGCACGATGATCGAGATCAAGGGCCTCTCCAAGCGGTTCAGCGGCTATGACGCGCTGGTCGATGTCGACCTGAACATCCGCGATGGTGAACTTGTGGCACTGCTCGGGCCGTCGGGGTCGGGCAAGACCACCCTTCTGCGCATCATTGCCGGGCTGGAGACCGCCGACCGTGGCGCGATCCGCTTCGGCGGCGAGGATGCGGGCCGCCTGGGCGCGCGCGAGCGCCGGGTGGGCTTCGTTTTCCAGCACTACGCGCTGTTCCGGCATATGACCGTCTTCGACAACGTCGCCTTCGGCCTGACGGTGCGGCCGCGCGCCAGCCGTCCGGGGCGGGCCGAGATTGCCGAGCGGGTCTCGTCGCTGCTGCGGATGGTGCAGCTGGAAAGCCTGGCGGACCGTTTCCCCAACCAGCTGTCGGGCGGCCAGCGGCAGCGCGTGGCGCTGGCGCGTGCGCTCGCCATCGAACCCCGGGTGCTGCTGCTCGACGAGCCCTTCGGCGCGCTCGACGCCAAGGTCCGCAAGGAGCTGCGCCGCTGGCTGCGCCGTCTGCACGACGATCTGGGCCTGACCGGTGTTTTCGTGACCCACGACCAGGAAGAGGCGCTGGAAGTCGCCGACCGGGTGGTGGTGATGTCCCAGGGCCGGATCGAACAGATCGGCACCCCGGCCGAGGTCTATGACCGGCCGGCGACGGCCTTCGTCTATCAGTTCTTCGGCAACGTCAACAAGCTGCCGGTGACGGTTGATGCAGGGCGCCTGAAGGTCGCGGGCGTCAGCGGGGCCGGCACGGCGGGGCTGCCGCTGCCGGCGGGGCTGGAGGCGACCCGCGCAGAACAGGGCACGCTCTATGTCCGGCCGCATGATCTGGCGGTGCTGCCGGCGGGCGCCGCCGATGCGCTGCCGGCGACCGTGCGCCATCTGGTGGCTTTCGGCGCCTCGGTGCGCATCGAACTCGACGTGCCCGGGCTGGATCTGGTCGAGGCCGAACTGCCGCGCGAGGAAGCCGACGCTCTCGGCCTCGCCAATGGCCGGACGGTCGCGCTCCGGGTCAAGCGGGGGCGGTTGTTTTTCGACGACGATACCGGCTGGGATGTCGGTCTGACCGAGCCGGTCGCCGCCTGACCCGCGTCACGCCCGGATCGAGCGCAGCCCCCGCCGGCAGATCCTGGCCGTGGCAGGGCAGGGGCTTTCAGTCTGCCAGCGGCCGGTGAGCGCCAGCACCGTCTCGGGCCGGTCCTTGGCGGCATCGTTCAGCCAGTTGCCGACCGAGTCCTGCACACAGGTTTCAGGGTCCGCCTTCAGCGGCTCTAGCAGGGCGAAGCCCGGGGTCGGGTCCGCCTTCAGCGGTTTCAGATGGGCACACCAGACCCCGCGCGGCCGGGTCGCCTCGCTCGCGAAGCGGCGCAGGCGCGGCGAGGTCTCTGCCGTCCAGGGCATCAGCGCGGCGATGGCACCCGGAATATCGGCGGCGATCCGGTCACGGATCGCCAGCCAGGCCCATTCCCTGACGCCGAAATGGCCGTCGTCGGCGAAGGGGCGGATGGCCTCGCACCAGAGGTCGTGATCTGCGGGGGCGGTCCGGCCCACGGCGAAACAGGCCCAGCCGCGCACGGTATCCGATGGGTGATCGGCCAGGTGCCGGATCACCTCGGGCCCATAGCGGCCGATGATCAGCTCCGCCGCCAGCGCCATGCGCCGCGAGATGCCGAGTGCCGCCGCCGCATCCATCGCCTGCAGCACCTGACCACCGGCATCGGGGAAGACCGACCGCATCAGGATCGCGAAATCGACCGCAAGGCATTCGGCAAGGGTCGTGGCGGCAACCTCTCCGGCATTCAGCGCGGCATGGCGGTCGGGGGAGAGGGCCGTCGGCTTCATGATCCGTCCTCGCTGGCAAGACCTGCTCTCAACTTGCCGAGCAGCCTGACAAGGTCTGCCTGCTCTTCCGCCGAAAGCCCCGCCGTCAGTCCGGCGATCCAGCCGGCATGCTCCTGGAAGGCCTTGGCCGTCACCGCTTCGCCGGATGTCGTCAGCATCACCCTGACCCGTCTGCGATCCTCGGGATCGGCCGTGCGCCGGACAAGACCGTCGCGCTCCAGCCCGTCGAGCAGACCGGTGATCGTGCCACGGGTCACGCCGGCCCGATCGGCCAGGACATGCGGTGCCAGCCCGTCCGTCCGGTCGCGGAGCAGGAAGAGCAGCACGAACCTGCCCTCCGAGAGGCCATGGCTGCCGAGCCGGATGGCGCAGTCGCGATCGATGGCCCGCGCCGTCGACAGCAGCTCCATGCAGGTCCGGAGCCCGTCGAGCCCGGTGAGGCCCCGTCGTCGGCTCTCGTCGATCAGGGCCTGATATTTGGTGTCCAGTCGTCTCATAAGGCGCCATATAATATGGTGCCATATGAAAGATCAAGCCCGCTGCGTCGCGTTGCGGATCAGGGTCTCGACCGCATCCGGTGCGGTCACCGGCAGCATGTGTCCGCCGTCGATCAGGGTCAGCTGCAGCGCCGGCAGCTTTGCCTGCAGGGCCTGGCCATGGGCGCGCCAGTCGAGGATCCGGTCGCCGCGGGCGAAGATCATGTGGACGGGCAGAGCGATGCCGGGATAGCGGGCCGCCATGGCGGGCAGGTCGTCATTGGCCGCCACCATGTCGATCGAGGCCGAGCGGAAGGCTTTGGGCCTGAGGCCGAGAAGGCCGCCGCCGGCGATCGCAAAGTCCGCGGGAACCGGATCGGGGCCGAACACCTCGTCCAGGACCTTGCGGCCGCGGAGGAAGGACATCGGCGTCGCCATCGTCCAGGCGACCAGCCGACGGGCGATATCCGAGCGGATCGCCAGCCCCTTGAAGATGTCGGGGGGCGTCTCCTGCGGGTGGGTGAGAGCGGCGATCAGCGCCACACCCGAAATCGTCTCCGGATGATCCAGCGCCACGCCCAGCGCGATCGCGCCGCCGAGCGAATGGCCGACCAGCAGCGGCGGACGCGGCAGCTTCAGCGCCCGGATGAAATCCGCGATCACGCCGGCCTGGGCCAGCACATTGGCGGGCGCGTCGTCGGGACGGGTGGAATGGCCGGAGCCCGGCCGGTCGACCACGATCACCCGGTGATCGGTCCGAAGCCGGCCGAGCAGGCTGTGGGTGAAGTGATGCATCTGGCCGCCGAGCCCATGAACCATCACCACCGCCGGCCGGTCGTCGTCCGGGCCGGTGCCGTCGTCCAGATAGTGCAGGCGATTGCCCCGGACATCCATGAACCGGCCGCGTGGCGGCAGCGCCTTCTCCACCCGGCTGGCCGTCCAGCCGGTGAACAGGGCGAGCCCGCCGCCGGTCGCAGCCAGCGCGATGATCGTTTGCAGAAGCATCAGCCTGCACCTCCCGCATCTCTGCGCTGCCCGAAGGCAAGGTTGTCGTCGACCACCGAACCGTAGCGCAGTGCGGCCATATCGAGGAGATAGTTCTGATTGAGCCGCCAGGGCTTGCGGTCGCCCTGACGAGGCAGGTCCGCGGCTGCCCGGCGGACATAGCCCGAGGCGAGGTCGATCGCCGGCCGGGTGGCGAGGCCGGGCGCGGGCGGGCGGGGCATGAACCAGTCGGCCCCCCTGGCATCCATGCGGCGGATCAGCCGGCAGAGATGCTGCGCGGTCAGCTCGCATTTCAGCGTCCAGGATGCGTTGGTGTAGCCGAGGGCCAGCGCGAAATTGGGCACGCCGCTCAACATCATGCCCTTGTACGAGGTCGTTTCCCCCACCCGCACCGGCCGGCCGTCGACCGAGAGGGTGATATGGGCGAGCAGCTTCATCCGGAGGCCGGTGGCTGCGACCACGATATCGGCCGCCAGCTCTTCGCCCGAGGTGAGGCGGAGGCCGGTTTCGGTGAAGCGCTCGATGCCATCGGTGACGACCGAGGCGGTGCCGGCCCGGATCGCCCGGAACAGATCGCCGTCCGGTACCAGACAGAGCCGCTGATCCCAGGGGTCGTAAGCCGGCGTGAAGTGGCGATCCTGGTCGGGGCCCAGCTGATGGCGCACGCCGGCCAGGATCTTCGACTTCACCAGCGCCGGCTTCCTGCGGGCGAGGTTGTAGAAATAGATCGACAGCAGCACGTTCTTCCACCGGGCCGCCCGGAAGGCGAGACGTTCCGGAAGATGGCGGCGCAGCCAGCCTGCCGCAGCGTCCCGGGATGGCCGTGCGACGATATAGGTGGGGGAGCGCTGCAGCATGGTGACATGCGCCGCACTTTCCGCCAGGGCCGGCACCAGGGTGACGGCCGTGGCGCCGCTGCCGATCACCACCACCCGCTTGCCCCGATGGTCCAGATCCGCCGGCCAGTCCTGGGGATGGATGATGCGGCCGCGAAAATCCGCCATGCCCGGCCAGTCGGGCATATGACCCGCCGCATAGTCGTAATAGCCGCTGCAGGCATAGAGCACCCGGCAGATGAAACGGCGCGGGCGCCGCTCGGGCCCGGCTTCCACAAGCACCCGCCAGCGGGCTGTCGCACTGTCCCAGTCGGCGGAGACGACCCGGTGGCCGAACAGGATCCGCCGGTCGATGCCGAATTCGGCGGCCGTGTCGCGCACATAGTCGCGGATCGAGGGGCCGTCGGCGAAAACCTTGTCGCCGATCCAGGGGCGGAAGCCGAAGCCCAGGGTGTACATGTCGCTGTCGGAGCGGATGCCGGGATAGCGGAACAGATCCCAGGTGCCGCCGATCGCATCGCGGGCTTCCAGGATGGCATAATCGATGCCGGGGCAGCGGGTCTGGAGGTGGTAGCCGGCGGCGATGCCCGACAGGCCGGCGCCGATCACCAGGACGTCGACGGCGCGCAGGTCAACGGCTTCGGCCCCGGCATTGCCGGAACCGATCGTGGTGGTGTCCATGAACGGGTATCCTCCCTGGGCATCGCGGGACGGGCCGGATGCTTCGGGCGGGGCCCTGCCGGTCTCTCTGATCCGCGACGATCTGCATGTTACGCTTGCACGAAGGTCAGCCTAAGGTGTTTACCTTAGACGAGTCAACACGTGCCGCAGGAGGATCCGGATGGCGACGACGGCAGGGCGCAGGTCGGGAACGCGACAGCGGATCCTGGAGACCTGTCGGGAGCTGTTCAACCGGCGGGGGACGGCGGACATCACCACCGCCGAGATCGCGGCGGCGGTGGGCATCAACGAGGGCAACCTCTATTACCACTTCAAGCGCAAGGAGCAGATCCTCGAGACCCTGTTCGCGGCTTTCGCGGCCGAGCTGCGCGAGGTGGCGGCGGCCGATCTGGCGGAGGGCGAGGCCGAGACCCGGGCCGCGCGGTATTTCCGCGGCTGGTTCGGCCTGATGTGGGAATGGCGGTTCTTCTACCGGGATGCCATGGTCGTCCGCAGGCTGGCCCCGGGCCTGCAGGCCGAACTGGAAAGGCTGGCCGATGAGGGCCAGGCGGATCTGCGCCGGGCGCTGCGGTCGATGGCGGCAAACGGGCTGATCGTGGCCGATGACGACGAACTGGAGCGGATGATGGTCAACGCCTGGATCGTCGCGACCTACTGGATCGACTATCTGCGCATGCGCCACGGCGTCGGCGACATCACCCGCCGGCATCTCGACTGGGGCGCCTGGCAGCTGATGGGCATCTTCGAGCCCTATCTCACGGCCGAGGGCCGCCGGCTGCTGGCGGCGGCAGGCGGCGTGCGTCCCGGGCCGGTTCCGGAGGGGCAGGCTTAGTCCTCCGGGCGCAGCACCAGCCAGGTGGCGACGGGGATAAGGATGGCCGCGGTCCCGGCCAGCACCATGGTCGGTGCGCCGAGCGCCCAGGAAAGGGCCAGGCCGGCCGCCATCGCGACCACGGCCGCGATCTTCGCCTTGCGCGACACGATCCCCCGCTCGCGCCAGGCGCGGATCGAGGGGCCGTAGCGGGGATGTTCCAGCAGCCGGCGGGCGAGTTCCGGATCGGCGCGCATGAAGCAGGCGACGGCCAGGATCAGGAAGATGGTGGTCGGCATCAGCGGCAAGACCGCGCCGATTGCCCCCAGCCCGACGCAGATCCAGCCGGCGATGCGCAGCAGCCGGGCGCGGGGATGCGGCGGCGCGGCTTCCCCATCGGGCGCGGCCGCCTCTGGCCCGCGCTCGTCGGCCGTGTCGCGCAACATCGGGTCCGGCTCCGTCGTCATGGGTGGAGAGTAGGCCGCACGGCCGGTCGCGGCAACAACCGGCCGTGCGACGATCTCCCGCAGGGACCGGGAGGCAGGCGATCCCTGCGGGCGGCGGCGGACATCCGGGCGGGCACACGGAGGAAACCGCCGCCGCCGCCATCCCCCCGGGGCGCAATCGGGGGGTGGGATGGCAGGTCAGGCAAAGGTTATTCGGCCGCGTCCCTGAGGCTCAGACCCAGCCGTGCGGCGACCCCGGCGCCATAGGCGGGATCGGCCTTGGCGAAATGGCCGATCTGGCGGCGCTGGATGTCTTCAGACACCGGGGCCATGGCACCGGCGATCGCGGTCATCAGGCGGTCTTGTTCGGCCTCGCTCATCAGCCGGAACAGATCGCCGGCCTGGGTGTAATCGTCATTGCCCTCGCGATGGCTGTAGCGGTCGGCCGGGCCGTCGAGCGGCAGGGGCGGTTCGCCGGCAGCCGGATCCTCGACCGGCCCGCCGAAGCCGTTCGGCTCGTAATTGGGCTGCCGGCCACCATTGTCGTCGAAGCGCATGGCGCCGTCGCGATGGGCGGGATGCGCCTGGACGACCGGCCGGTTCACCGGCAGCTGGTCGGCATTCACCCCCACCCGATACCGATGCGCATCGCCATAGGCGAAGAGCCGGGCCTGGAGCATGCGATCGGGCGAGGCGGTGATGCCGGGCACGAGATTGCCGGGGCTGAAGATCGACTGCTCGATTTCGGCGAAATAGTTCTCAGGGTTCCGGTTCAACTCGACGACGCCGACCTCGATCAGCGGGAAATCCGCATGCGGCCAGACCTTGGTCAGGTCGAAGGGGTCATAGGGCGTCTGCCGTGCCTCGGCCTCGGTCATCACCTGGATCATCATCCGCCAGCGCGGATAGTCGCCGCGCTCGATCGCGTCGTAGAGATCCGCCTGATGGCTCTCGCGGTCGCGGCCGATGATGTCGGCCGCGACCGCATCGGTGATGTTGCGGATACCCTGCATGGATTTCAGGTGGAACTTCACCCACACCCGCTCACCGGCGGCATTGACCAGACCGAAGGTGTGGCTGCCGAAGCCGTGCTGGTGACGATAGGTGGCCGGCAGGCCGCGATCCGAGAACAGGATCGTCACCTGGTGCAGGCTTTCGGGGCTGCGCGACCAGAAATCCCACATGGCGGTGGGATTGCGCAGATTGGTCCGCGGATCGCGCTTCTGGGTGTGGATGAAATCGGGGAATTTCAGCGGGTCGCGGATGAAGAAGATCGGCGTGTTATTGCCGACCAGATCCCAGTTGCCTTCGTCGGTATAGAACTTGACCGCGAAGCCGCGCACATCGCGCTCGGCATCGGCGGCGCCGCGCTCGCCGGCCACGGTCGAGAACCGGATCAGCAGCGGGGTCTCTTTGCCCACCTCTGCGAAGATCTTCGCCTTGCTGTAGCGGGTGACGTCGTTGGTGATGGTCAGCCTGCCGAAGGCACCGGAGCCCTTGGCATGAACCACGCGCTCGGGGATGCGCTCGCGGTTGAAATGCGCCAGCTTCTCGATCAGGTGGACGTCGTCGAGCGTGACCGGGCCGCGGCGGCCGGCGGTGCGGCTGTACTGGTTGCTGGCAACCGGCGCACCGGCGGCGGTGGTCAGGGTCGGTCGGGTGGTCTGATCAGCCCGGGTATTTTTGGCCGCGTCGTCCTTGGGCGTGCTCATGGGGTCTGCCTCCTCACATGCATCCGGCATCGGCTTGTCGCCATCTGCCCTCGCCTGTGATCCTGCGACCTCTGGATAAATAGTGGAAATTGATTGTAGATATATCATTCATAGTCAATGACTATGATGAATATCCGGCGTCAGAAGGGCCCTTCTCCCTTGAGGTCGTGGGTGAGCTGCCGGGCCAGCAGCCGGGCCGGCATATGGCGCAGGGCGAGATTGCGCAGACGGAAGCCGATCGGCGTGGCCGGGATGAACAGCCGGGCAAGCTTGCGGCTGCGGGCCTGAAGCCGCTCGATGACCGGGCGCAGCCGCGCCTCGTGCTCCGCCAGGGCCCGGTTCACCTCCAGCGGGTGGCGCAGCAGGCATTCCGCGAGCAGGGCTGCCGAGGTGATCGCCATGCCCGCCCCCTGGCCCGAAAGCAGGGTGAGGCAATGGGCGGCATCGCCAAGCAGCAGCAGCCGGCCTTTGGACCAGCGCGGCAGGACGGTCATCAGCGTGGTATCGAAATAGAGCCCGTCGGCCGGATCGCGGGCATCGATCGCCGCCAGGACCGCCGGATGGGCGCCGGCATAGGCGGTCTTCAGCGCCTGGATCCTCTCGGCCTCGCCTGTCGGCAGATCGATCCCGGTGCGGCGCCAGACGTAGAGCGTGGCAAGGGAACCGTCGGCGAGGGTGTAGAACTCCGTCAGTCGGCCCGGCTGGGCATAGGACAGGAAATCGCGGCCCAGCCCCAGCGTATCCGGCAGGCGGAAGGCCGCAACACCGTAGCCGAGCGGTTCGAGCGCCGTGTCGTCGGGGGCGAAATGCCGGCGGCGGAGATCTGAGCGCAACCCCTCGGCGCCGATCACCAGATCCGCGGCCAGTGTCGCGCCTGAGGCAAGCCCGACCTCGACCGGCCCCTCACCGCGATCGTCGATCCCGGTGATCCGGTCGCTGAAGCGGATGTCGGCCGAGGTCGGCAGGGCAGCGGCCAGCACGTCTGCCAATGCGGTGCGCGACAGGGTGATCCAGTCGATCCCCTGCAGCAGATCGCGGTAGCGGAGGCGCAGCAACTCCCGTCCCTGTCCGTCCAGATAGAGGTTCTCGTCGATCTCCCGTCCAAGAGCCTCGAGAGCGGGGCGCAGACCCATGCGGGTTGCGGCGGCGAGCCCCGGACCCGAGAGGCCCAGCATATAGCCATCCGTGCGGAGATCTGCTGCACGCTCGACCAGCGTCGTGCGCCAGCCGATGCGGTCGAGCCACCAGGCGGCGGCGAGCCCGGCGATGCCGGCACCGGCGATGACGGCGTGGGGGCGGAAGTCGGAGCGCGAGGTCATGCCGGCAGGGTCTCCGGGCGGGCGCCATGGCTGAGCAGGCGGGGGGTGAGCAAGGCGGCAGCTGCCGCTGCACCGGCGGCAAGGGCGAAGGTCGTGTCGAGGCCGAGGGCGGCTGCGATCAGCCCGCCCGACAGGCCGGCAACAGCCGCGATCGCCGCGTCGGCACATTGCAGCAGGGTGAAATCGACGCCGGCCTGGGCGGAGGCGGCCCAACCCATCATGGCGCTGTAGAGCGCGACGAAACTGGCGCCCTGGATCATGGAGAGGGCCAGCAATACGGCCATCACCGGCGGTGCCGGCAGATCGGCGGCAATCACCGCTGCGATGATGCCGAGCAGCAGGGCCTGGCTTCCCACCAGCGGTGCGAGGAGACGGGCGGGATCGATGCGGCGCAGCGCGATGCCGGCGGCGACGGTGCCGGCGAGGCTGAGTGCCATGCCGCCCGCACCGGTCACCAGGCCTATGGTGGCGAGCGAGACCCCGCGATCGATCAGCAGCGGCCCCGTCAGCCCCATGGCCAGGCGCAGACCGGCCTGGACGGCGAGAACGATCACCAGGCCGATGCGCACCTCCCGCCGCGCGATCGCCCGGCGGAGCGACGGACGGTGCCGGGCCACCTCTGCGGTAGCGATCGCCGGCCGCCCCTCGCGCGTTGCCGCCATCGGCAGGGTCAGCAGGGTCATGGTCATGACCATGGCCAGGATCGCGAGCTGCCAGCCGGCATGGTCGAGCAGCACCAGAAAGGCGCCGCCGCCGATCAATGCGCCCAGATAGCCACCGCCGACCTGCATGACGTTGCCCAGCCCACGCAGCCGTGGTGGCAATTGCTCTACCGCATAGGCATCGCAGCCGATGTCGACGGTGGCCGTGACCAGGGCCGCAACCGCGAGGGTCGCCAGCAGTATGGCGGGTGAGGGCGGTGTGTGGCCGACCGCCAGCAGGGCAATGGTCAGGATGGCCAGGATCTGGCCGCCGAGCACGATCTTCCGGCTGTGCCGCCGACCATCAGCCGGGCGGCGGACGCGTTCGACCGCGGGTGCCCAGAGGAATTTGAGCGCCCAGGGCAGCATCAGCAGCGAGACCAGCCCGATCACCTCATAGCCCGCCCCGCCGGCCCGCAGGCTGGTCGGCAGGCCCTGAAAGGTGAGCCCGCCGACGATGCTCTGGGTGATATAGATCCCGGCGATGACGGTGAGCACACGGCCGGGCGGCGTGGTGCCTGAAGCGGCTGCGGCGGCCATCACCTCAGAACCGCCAGCTGCCGGTGATGCCGATGGTGCGGCCGTCACCGATGGTGCTGCGGATGTCGCCACCCCCGAAATCGAAGCTGGAGGTGCGGTACACCTCGTCGGTCAGATTGCGGGCGAAGACCCGGATGGCATAGCCGGCGTCGAGATCGACCTCGACCGCCGCATCGATCAGGGCATAGGCGCTTTGCGAGAGGGTGTTGGCCTCGTCGAACCAGCTGCGCGACACCCAGTCGGCACCGAGATCGACCGCCACGGCGCCCGGCACCGTCGTCTGCGGCACGATCCAGCGCAGCCCCGCCCTCAGTGTGGCATCGGGTGCATAGGGCAGGCGCTTGCCGTCATGGGGGCCGCCGTCGAATTCCGAACGGCCGAGAGTGGCGCCGGCGCGGAGCGTCAGGTCGGGGGTGGCGCGGAAGGCCGTGTCGATTTCGATGCCATGGCTGATCGCATCGCCCATATTGCGCAGCACCTGGGCGCCCAGCGGACCGGTATAGATCTGCTTGTCTTCGGCGGTGATCAGATAGAGGGCGGCGTCGATGTCCAGCCGGCCGCCGGCCGCCGTGCCACGCCAGCCGAGTTCGTAATTGGTCGAGGTCTCGCTGTCATAGGGCAAGGCATCGGCGGTGGACGAGACGGTGTGATTGAAGCCGCCGGGCTTGAAGCCACGGGCGATGGTGGCCCAGACCCGGTGATCCGGCGCCAGCTGCCAGCCGAGCGACAGTTTGGGCGAGATGTCCGAGAAATCGTCTCGGGCCCGGAAGCGGAAATCATAGGGGCCCGAGCCCGGGCGATCATAGCGGATCTCCGCCTCCTCCCGCGACCAGCGCAGCCCGCCGGTGAGGTCGAACACGGGGGTCAGTGCGTAGGTCGCCTCTCCGAACAGCGCGTAGGAGCGGGTGTCGACCTCGTTGCGGTCGGGGCCGTAATAGCCCGGATAGCCGGGGGTCGTGCGGGTGAAGCCGATATCCTGCACAAAGCCGCCGAGCACGCCGTCGACCCGCTCGCCGGCCTGGAAGGCGAGACGCAGTTCCTGGGAGAAGCTGTCCTGGCTCTCGGGCGTGTTCACCGTGATCACACGGGTCATGTCCCGGCTCTGCCAGGAGGTGACGCTCGACAGGCGAAGCGTGTCCGACAGGTCGTAATCGCCGGCGAGTGCGAGCGTGGTGACGTCGCGGTCGAGCCAGGCCCGGTCCCCCTGGGTGGCGCTGTCATAGATCCGGTCCTCGACATTCGCCTCGCGGATGTACAGCTCTTCATGGCTCTCCAGCTCTTCACGCGTGGCGGTGAAGGTGACGGAGAGCGGGCCGCCGGCCGGCGCATGACGCAGCTTAAGCCGGGCGAAACGTGAGATGCCCTCGTCGATGCCGGTTGTTCCCGTCGCGACATCGTCGATCTGGCCCTGGTCCTGGTTCCAGCGCACCGCCAGTTCGGCGGCCAGCCGGTCGGGCACCAGCGGACCCGAGACCATCGCTTCGGCGCCGCGTTCGGGAACGCCGAGGGTTACTGCGGCACGGCCTTCGACCCGGTCTGTCGGCGCACGGGTGATGACATTGATCACACCGCCATGGGCATTGCGGCCCCAGAGCGTGCCCTGCGGACCACGAAGCAGTTCCACCCGCTCCACATTCACCAGTTCCTGGGCGAAGCTCGCCGGATCCTGGGGAACGCCGTCGACGTAGACCTGCACCGACGGGTTGTAGTAGTCCGGCGAGGTGACGCCGCGGATGGTGACCCCGGTATAGGCGCGGTTGCCGCGTGCTCGGATCACCAGTCCGGGGAATAGCCGGTCGAGCTGATCCAGCCGGGTTACGCCGGCCTGGGCGAGGTCTTCTCCGCTGCGCACCGAGACGGCCGCATCCACACTGCCCAGCGACTGGTCGCGTTTGGTGGCGCTGACGGTCAGGGCCTCCAGGCGCTGGACGCCCTCTTCCCCGTCATCCGCGGCAAGAGTGGGCAGGGGGGCGGCGATCAGCAGCGGGGCGAGGAGGATCGCAGTCCGGCACCGGAGCGAGCGCTGGGGCATGGCGGGAGATCCTTGGCGATGGGTGCGAAGAGCTTGAGCCGGAAGCCGGCCGGACGTGGCCCGTCATCGCCCGTTCCTGTCTTCGCCGCCGCCCGGATCGGGGCTCATCCTGATCGAGTCGGGACTTTCTTGCGAATCATTCTCACTTGCGGAATCATACAGGCGTCCCAGCCATCCCATGCGGAGCCGGAGCATGACGTCGTTGACGACCTGGGAGGTCGACGAGAACGCAGCCCTCAAGGCCGAGGGTGTTGCCACCATCCCCCCCTGGTTCGCGGCACAGGCCAATGAACCGCTCGGCGACGGCATGGCGGTCAACCGGTTCGATTTCGCCGCCGAAGCGGAACAGCGGCTGCGCATTGCGGGGCCGGCCACGCTCTCGATTTCGATGTTCTTCGATGGTGCAGGCAGCCTGTCGATCGATGGCGGACCGCCGCTTGAGATCCGCCCCGGCACCACGGTGCTCTACCATGCCGACCGGCCGACGGTCGGAGAGGACGTGATCCCGGCCGGCGCTCGCGTGTTCTGCCTGGATTTTCGCTACGAGGCCGGATTGTTGACCGGGCTCGGGCTCGCGGCCCTGCCGGTGCTGATCCGCGGATTTGTCACGGATTGCAGTGTCCGGGACGTGCTGCTTCTGGGGCGGCCGACCTCAGGGGCGCTGGAGGCGGTGGGGCGTTCGGTGCTGGCCTGCCGGCTGACGGGGCCTGCCCGACAGGTCTTCCTCAAGGCCAAGGCGCTTGAGGCGCTGGCCTGGCTGATCGCCGAGATCGACGGAGCGCCGCCCGTGGCCACCCTGCCTGTGCCGGCGGAGCGCCGCCGGATCGAACACGCCGCCCGGCTGCTGGTCGAGCGGCATGACGAGGCCTGGACCATTCCGCTGTTGGCGCGGACGGTGGGGCTGAACGAAAAGAAGCTGAAATCGGGCTTTCGTCTGGTGATCGGACGCACGGTTCACGGGCATCTGGAAGCTGCCCGGCTGGACGCGGCGGCCCGCATGATCGAGGACGGGGCCCGGGTGATCGATGCCGCCGTGGCCGTGGGCTACACCAATCCCAGCCATTTCGCCCGCCTGTTCCGGCGCCGCTTCGGCGCGGCGCCGGCCGACTGGCGTCGGGGCGTGCTGGTGCCGCAGATCGTCAGCCCGGATGCCCCGGCCCGTCCCCCCGGCAGCGGTTGACCTCGATGATCGGGTGGTGCAGGTCGGCCCGCTCAGGCAGACGCGCGCGGTAATCGTCGGGGCCGGTATCGCCATGCGTGACCACCGAGGCGACCAGAGTCCAGGCCTGATGACCGACCGACCAGAGATGCAGATCGACCACCTGCGTGTCACCATCGGCTTCGAGCGCCTGTGTGATCTCGTGCCGCATCGCCTCGGGTGCCTGACGGTCGAGCAGCACACCGGCCGACTGCCGTCCCAGATCCACCGACCATTTAAGGATGACCGCAGCCGCGAGCATTGCGGCGAGCGGGTCGGCCCAGAGCCACCCGGTTGCCCAGGCGATCCCGATCGCCGCGATGGCGGCAAGGCTGGTCAGGGCATCGGCAAGAACATGCAGCAGGGCTGCCTGGGCATTGGTGTCGAGGCCATGGCCGTGATCCTCATCATGGGCGTGGTCATGGTGGTGATGATCGTGGTCATGCCCATGCCCATGCCCATGCCCATGCCCATGCCCATGCCCATGATCATGCCCGTGATGATGGTTGAGGCCGAGCAGCGCTGCCGAGACCAGATTGACGACCAGGCCGATCACCGCCACCAGGATGGCGTCGCCATAGGCGATCGGGCGCGGATCGAACAGTCTGGCCACGGCTTCGCCCGCGATCACCAGTGCTGACACGCCGAGCAGCAGGGCGCTGGCGAAGCCGGCAAGCTCGCTGATCTTGCCGCTGCCGAAACTGTAGCGGCGATCGAGCGCCCGGGCGCGGGTGAGCGCATAGGCGAGCGCTGCGAGCCCCAGGGCAAAGGCATGGGTGCCCATATGCAGCCCGTCGGCAAGCAGCGCCATCGATCCGGTCAGCCAGCCGGTCACCACCTCGGCGACCATGGTGACGACGGTCAGCGCGATGACCGCGTGGACCCGTCCTTCGACCGGGCGACGCACGGTCTGACCGAAGCTGTGAGCCGGTTGCCAGTCTTCAATCGGTCGGCTGTGCATGAAACCTGTCTTCCGGTGGTGGAGGCCTGGGGTGCCTGTGGCACGTGTTCAGAGGGTCGGTGCGAAGCTGCCCAGGATCAAGAGCGGCGCGACATGCCGGCGGACGACACCGATCCGCGAGGCCATGGCCAGTATGGGCATCATCCGCGGGAAGGGGTCAGCATAGGTCCAGCTGCGCTCGACCCGGAAGCCCGCAATCCCGGCCGCGAAGGCAGCCAGGCCGGCCAGCGTGAGGGCGAAGGGCATCGGCGGTGCGGTATAGCCGGGTGTCACCTTAAGGCCGCGGCGTGTCTTGCGGGAATACCAGCCGGGGATGGTGTCGAAATACACCTGTCCGCCGGGCAGGCCTGCGGCGAGTGCCGTCAGCAGCCGTGTCACCGTCATTGCATCGGGAGCATACATCAGCAGCCCTGCCGCGCTGACGAAGCACGGCCGGTCGGTTCCGATCTCGCTGATCCAGTCTTCGGGAGTGAAGGCCGATGCGGCAATCATACGGTTGCGTGGATGGGCAGGCAGCAGACGTCGGCGTAGCGCGATGCCTTCGGGCAGATCCAGCGTCACCCAGTCCATGTGGCCGTCATCGACCCGCCAGAGCTGGGTCTCCAATCCTTCGCCCAATGACAGCACCCGGATCGGGCGGTCATGCAGGGCGGCGAAGTCGCGGATCAACCGGTCCCCCAGCTTTGCCCGGATCGTGTGGGCAGGATGCGGGCGGCCGAAATGTCCGACGAAGTCGTAATCGATGCGGGCCAGCAGGTCTGCCGCGCGCGGATCGTCGAGCAGTTCCTCCCGCGGCACCCGCCCGGTTTCCGCCAGCCCGACGCGATGCCAGAGCAGCCAGAGCATGGTCTCGGGCACGCCGTCGAGAGAGACGGAGATGCGGTTGCCGGTGGCGCTGCCGGTGGAAGGGAGGGGTGTCATGGGAGCCTCAGCAGGGGATGATCCCGAGCCGGCATGCTTGCATCATATGCAAATGATAATCAATCGCAGATTTTGCCCGGAATCGGGTGGCTGATCCCGGATCCGGATCATGTGATCAGCTCTCGATCGGCCTTACCTCCGGGGGGACGGCGTCGCGACAGACGCGCGCCAGGGCGGTTGCATCGGCATCACCTGTTCCGCGCCGCCAGACAAGGCCGATCCGGCGATGGCCGGCCTCACCCTCGACCGGGCGGAAGATCATCCGCCGCTCCCCGCCCCGCTGCCAGGCATGGGCGGCGAGGGCGGGCACCAGGGTGGTGCCGAAGCCGGCGGCCACCAGCTCGCGCAGGGTCTCAAGGCTGGCGGCGCGGAAGTCGTCGCCGCCGGGGCTGGGGCGGGCACAGGCGGCCAATACCTGGTCGCGCAGGCAGTGACCGTCGGAAAGGACCAGCAGCCGGGCCGCGGCCAGCTCCGCTTCGCTGATTGCGGGCGCCTCGTCGGGCAGGGGGCGGTCGGTGTCTGCGGGCTCGACGGCGAAGAAGCCTTCGTCGAACAGCGGCGCCGCCTGCCGGCCGCGCAGTTCGACCGGCAGGGCGACCAGGGCGGCATCCAGCCGGCCGTCGTCGAGCAGCCCCAGCAGATTATCGGTCAGATCCTCGATCACCACCAGGTCGAGTTCAGGGTGTGCCTGCTTCAGCGCCGGCAGCAGGCTCGGCAGCAGATAGGGGCCGAGGGTGGGGATCGCCCCCAGCCGGTAGGGTCCCTCCAGCGGCTTCGCCCGATGCCGGGTCAGCCGCAGGATCGCCTGCTGTTCCGCCAGCGCCCGGCGGGCATGGGTCACGATGCGCTCGCCGGCCGCCGTCAGCCGCACGCCCTTGCGGCTGCGCTCGACCAGTTCCACGCCCAGATAGTCCTCAAGCTTGCGCAGCTGGGCGCTCAGGGTGGGCTGGGCGACGCCTGCGGCCGCGGCAGCCCGACCGAAATGGCCGTGATCGGCGATGGCCACCAGATATCTGAGTTCGGTCAGGGTCATGGGGGTGGGCTGGCTCCGTGACGATCGGGACTGCCTATCGTGTCGATCCGCATTCGCCTCTACAAGTCCGGGGCGTGCTCCTGTATATAAGAGTGAAACTTAGATTCATTCCAATAGATGGAGTGTCCCGCCCATGTCCGCCGATCGTGATCCCCGCATCGTCTCCGATCCGCGAAAACCCGCCACGGCCCGTGCTGGCCGTATCGCTGCTGGCCGTATGGCTGCCGACCGCATCGCTGCGGGCCTGGCTGCGGCACGATCCGGCCTGCCCGCCACCATCGCGGCACTCGCGGTGGTCGTGCTGGCGGCCGTTGCCGTCACGGCCGTGCTGGACGGCGCCGAGGCGGCGGTGACGCTTGGTCTTGCCGGCTGGCTGCCGGTCGCGATCGCGGCCATCGCCGTCGGTGGCGGCGGCTCGGGGCTGAAGCGGCGCATGATCCGCGGTTACGGGTTCACGGCGGTGTTGCCGCTGCTGCCGCTTGCGGTCGGGGTGGCCCTGGCCTCCCGCGGCAGTCTCTGAGCCCGAAGCTCGCGCCGCCCGGGCGGAAGCTCTTGTTCTCGGCCCTGAAACGTGGATGATGCCGGCGAGTATGGGGCCATGCGCATTCATGGCGCTTTTCCCGTCGTTCAACAGCCGTCGTCCAACACACAGGGACCTCCGTCCGATGTCCAGCGCCCAGCGGAAGACCGCCATCCGTATCAGCCGTGCCGAGGATTTTCCGGCCTGGTTCCAGGAAGTGGTCAAGGAAGCCGAGATGGCCGAGCCCTCGGGCGTGCGCGGCTGCATGGTCATCCGCCCCTGGGGCTATGGCGTCTGGGAGCAGATCCAGAAGCGCTTCGACCAGCGCATCCGCGAGACCGGCCACCAGAACTGCTATTTCCCGATCTTCATCCCGCTCGACCTGATCGAGAAAGAGGCGGCCCATGTCGAGGGCTTCGCCAAGGAGATGGCGGTCGTCACTCATCACCGCCTGGTCCAGAAGGACGGCAAGCTGGTCCCCGACGGGCAGCTGGAAGTGCCGCTGGTCGTCCGCCCGACCTCCGAGACCGTCATCGGTGAGGCCTTCGCCCGCTGGATCCGCAGCTATCGCGACCTGCCGCTGAAGATCAACCAGTGGGCCAATGTGGTCCGCTGGGAGATGCGCCCCCGGGTCTTCCTGCGCACCAGCGAATTCCTCTGGCAGGAGGGGCATACCGCCCACGCCACCCGCGAGGAGGCGATGGACGAAACCGCGACCATGCTCGAAGTCTATCGCGAGGTGGTCGAGGACTGGCTGGCGGTGCCGGTGATCCCGGGTGAGAAGCCCGAGAGCGAGCGCTTCCCCGGCGCGGTGGAAACCCATTGCATCGAGGCGATGATGCAGGACGGCAAGGCGCTGCAGGCCGGCACCTCGCATTTCCTGGGCCAGAACTTCTCCAGGGCCGCCAATATCCAGTTCCAGACCAAGGATGGCGGGCTCGAATTCGCCTACACCACCTCGTGGGGCGTCTCGACCCGGCTGATCGGCGCGCTGATCATGACCCATTCCGACGATGACGGCCTGCGGCTGCCCCCGGCCGTGGCGCCGGCGCAGATCGTGATCCTGCCGATCATCCGCGACGAGGCGAGCGAAGCCCAGGTGATGCCGGCGGTCGAGGCGCTGGCGAAGCGGCTGTCGGGCGAACGCTATCTGGACCTCCCGGTGCGGGTCGAGGTCGACCGCCGCGACATGAATGCCGGCGAAAAGCGCTGGTCGTGGATCAAGCGCGGTGTGCCGGTGATCCTGGAAGTGGGCCCCCGCGACGTCGCCTCGGGCTCGGTCGCGGTCACCGAGCGTACGGCGCTTGACCAGAAGAAGGCGTTCCTGCCGCAGGACGAGCTGGTCTCGGGCATTTCGGACCGGCTGGCGGCGATCCATAAGCGGCTCTATGACGAGGCGGCCGCCTTCCGCGAGACCCGGATCCGCACCGACATCACCGACTACGAGGCCTTCCGCGCCTTCTTCTCGAAGGAGGGCAGCGACTTCACCGGCGGGCTCGGCTTCGTGCGCGCCCCCTGGTGTGGGACGCGGGAAAGCGAGGCGAAGCTCGACGATCTGGGCGTCACCATCCGCTGCCTGCCCTATGACCAGGGCGATGTGGCGGGTAAGGCCTGCGTGCTGACCGGTGCGCCTGCGACCGTGGAAGCCATCTTCGCCAAGTCCTACTGATCCGCGTTCTGCTGATCGACACGGACCTGCGATGATCCTGCATCGTCGCAGCAATATTGCGCTGCACCAGAGTCACCCCTTCGGAAATTCCGCGAGGGGTGGCTTTTTCTTTGCGATCCGGAAAAATCCTCCGGACGGGCAGGGCAGGGGCTGCTATCGTTGCAGAAGGCCATGACCGGCCGTGCGACCGCCAGGCAGGCATCCGCAATATGGACGATTTCGCGCGTCAGTTCGAAACCGACATCCTTCGCTCGGCCTACGCCTATTGGCGTGGGCTCTGCGGCGACGCCGGCATGCCGCTGCGGCGCCAGATCGATCCGCTCGATCTGCGCCGGCTGCTGCCGAACCTGTTCATCTATGACGTCGTCCGGGCGGAGGATGGCAGCTGGGACTACCGCTTCCGTCTGGTCGGGACGCGGATTTCAGAAGCCCATGGCGGCGATCATCGCGGACGGCTGCTGCGCGACGTCCATGGCGATCAGTGGTCGCGGATCGAGGAGGATTATCACGGCGTGGTCCGCACCGGGCGGCCGAATTTCGCCCGCCGCTCTGGTTTTGCCATCAACAAGGACTACGTGACCTATGAACGCATCCTGCTGCCGGTGAGCGATACCGGCGATCGTGTCGATGCCCTGTTCGGTGCCGCCCATTACTGGATGGGGTGATGTGGAGGCCGCGACGTCGTGTCGCGTGTCACGCGACGAAGCGTGCGCCCATATTGAGGATTGCGCATCCGTCCCGCCAGTTTCCGGGATCCCTTCCGCAATCCCGTTCCCATCAGCGATGCGCCCCAGCCCCGAGGAGAAGAGCCCATGCCGGGCCAGAACATGTCGGGCCAGGAAGAAATGGTCTGGACCAATGCAATGACCGAAGAGGCAGCCGCCGAGCCGGCGCCGCCGGGCTTCTGGCGCGCGCTTCGCCGCGGCTTCGCCCGCCGCTGCCCCCGTTGCGGCGAGGCGCCGGCTTTCGACGGCTATCTGAAGGTGCGCGATCACTGCGATCACTGCGGCGAAGCGCTGGGCAGCTACCGGGCCGACGACGCGCCGCCCTATTTCACCATCTTCCTGGTCGGCCACATCGTGGTGCCGCTGATGCTGTGGGTGGAGAAGGACTGGATGCCCGATCTCTGGGTGCATGTCCTGCTCTGGATTCCGCTCAGCCTGATCCTGACCTTCCTGTTCCTGCCCCGCATCAAGGGGGCGGTGCTGGGGGCGATGGTCCATCTGGGCATCCACTAGCCCCCTCTGCCCGCGCAGGTCCGGGTTCCCGGAACGCCCGTGTCCTTTTTGAGGGGCATGGGCGTTTTTTCGTGGTCTGACCGACACTTCCGCATTCGGCGGCTTGGTAATCGGTGACGCAGGACCTATGTCTAGGTCATGGGGATGCGGTTTCCGATCGGGGATCTCCCGACAAGATCACGATCGGCCGTGGCATCCCGTCCGAATGACGTACCCATCCTCGAATTCGTCCTCGAACCAGAGGGAGGCAGGATGCAGCCCGTCGAAGAGCTTCGCTATCTGATCCTGGCGGCACAGCGCGAAGCCTACCGTCAGCTCGCCGACCGGCTGCGGCCGCTCGGCCTTACGCCCTCCCAGGCGGAGGTGCTGACGGTCTTGGCCCAGCGTGAGCCCCTGTCGCTGGTCGATCTGGGCGAGTTGCTGGTCTGCGAGACCGGCAGCCCCAGCCGGCTGGTCAATGGTCTGGTCGAACACGGCCTGGTGCGCCGGGACCGTTCCGACACCGACCGTCGGATGATCACTCTCACCCTCACCGACCGCGGCCGATCCCAGGTCCAGCGGCTGACCGATATCGACCGTCAATATCACGCCGACATGTCGCGCCGGCTGAACGGCGACGACCTCGACCATGTCACCCGCGCCCTCTGGCAGCTGGTCGGTGACCGGCCGGCCGGCCGGGCTCTGCAGAAACGGCGCTGAGGCGAGCCTCCCCTTCAGCCGGGGGAAACCCTCAGCCGGGACCGAACATCGCGACGACCCTCTGCCGGGCCGTACCGATATGATAGTCGCTCGCCTCCGCGAAACTCGTCGCGTCGCCTGACCGGAGCGCGTCGAGCAAGGGCTCGTGGGTGCGGGCGATTTCGTGCGGGTCGTCGTAAAGCCGGCCGATCATGGCAATGCCATAGCGGGTCTCGGCGGTCAGCTCGTCGAAGACCTTGAGCAGGCGGCGATTGCCGGCGAAGACGCAGATCATGCGGTGGAACTTCAGATCCTCCTCGATCTGACGGTCGCCATCACCTGCCTCGGCCAGACGATGGAGCAGCTGCACCTGCGCCGACAGGGCGGTGTCCATCTCGGGCGTCAACCGGCCGGCCAGCAATCCGCCTGCATGGCGTTCCAGGCACATGCGCAGATCATAGATCTGGTCCAGATCCGCCGCATCGAAGCTGCGGACGAAGAAGCCGCGGCGCGGCACCGCGACCACCAGCCCCCGGTTTTCCAGCAGGCGGGCCGCCTCGCGCACGGGGGCGCGGCTCACCCCCAGATCGCGCGCGATGGTCGCCTCGGTCAACCGGGCGCCGGGGGCAAACCCCCCCTTCATGATCGCCTCGGTCAGGACCTGGGCGATGCGGTTGACCAGGTCGTCCTGCGCCAGCGCCGCAAGCTGCGGCGTGGCCTGGGTACCTGCGGCACTATGCGGGGGGCGTGTCGGTCCGGTTGCGGTCATATGTCACCTCTCCCTTGCGACTATGCCCGAAACATGGTCGAATGTCGATTGTCGACAATTTGCAACGCGACATTCCGCCGCCCCCGCGTCGCGTTTGCAGCCCCCATCCGTCGACCGCCTGGCTTCGTCGACTGCCCCGCCCGTCGACCGCCCCAGCCTATCGACGACTCTTTCCGCGCCCGCCGTTGCGGGGCACCGCATCCGTCATCTCCGCGCGAGGTCCGCCTGATGCAGACCGCATCCCAGCTCCACCCCACCACCGAGGCCGCCACCGATCCCGTCGACAAGGTCCGGATCGATCTGGCCGCGGCCTATCGGCTGGTCGCCCATTTCGGCCTGGACGACAGCATCTTCACCCATATCTCGGCGCGCGTGGCCGATGCCGAGGACGGGACCGGCCGGTTCCTGATCAATCCCTACGGCCTGCGCTTCGACGAGGTGACGGCGTCGAACCTGGTGACGGTGGATCTGAACGGCCGGATCATCGACGACCCGTATGGCGCCGGCATCAATGCCGCGGGCTTCACCATCCACAGCGCCGTTCATGCCGCACGTCACGACGTGCAGTGCGTGCTGCACACCCACACCGTCGCCGGCGTCGCCGTGTCGTGCCAGGCAGAGGGGTTGCTGCCGCTGAACCAGTGGTCGCTGCAGTTCCACGACCGCATCGCCTTCCATGAATACGAAGGCATTGCGCTGGATCTGGACGAGCGCGAGCGGCTGGTGAACGATCTGGGCGACCGCAAGGTGATGATCCTGCGCAATCACGGCCTGCTGACCTGCGGCAGCACGGTCGCGGAGGCGTTCAAGCTGATGTACAATCTGGAGCGCAGCTGCAAGGCGCAGCTTGCCCTGCAGGCCTCGGGCGCGCCTGTCCATCGCCCGAGCGACGAGGTGGCGCGCAAGACCGCCGCCCAGTATTCGGGCTGGAGCGACAAGCACGGCCACAACCGGCCCGACCCGGAGTGGGAGGCCTATCTGCGCCTCCTCCGTCGGACCCAGCCCGATTTCGAGAACTGACCGACCAGAACAGGATTTCGTGCCCGGCAGGGAGGCCGGGCGCGGATTTCGTGGCCGTTCGACGACAGATCGAAACCAACGACACCAGAACGGGATGAGCCACGTCCGAAGACCGACGTAAAACCGAGACGTCAGGGGGAACAGGAATGATCAGGGGAATTCTGCTCGGCGGCGTGGCAGCGCTGTCGTGGATCTTCGCGGCCACCGCAGCACCCGTCGAGGGAGGACGGGCCAATGTGGTGATCCAGCCCGAACCGCCGGGACTGATGCTGGGCATGATCCAGAACGGCCCGACGCAGATGGTGGCCGGCAACATCTATGAAGGCCTGCTGCGCTACGACAAATCGCTGAAGCCGATGCCGCAGCTCGCCGAGAGCTGGACCGTGTCCGGCGACGGCACGATCTACACCTTCAAGCTTCGCCAGGGTGTCACCTGGCATGACGGCAAGCCGTTCACCTCGGCCGATGTCGTCTTCTCGGTCGACAAGTTCCTGCGCGAGACCCATGCGCGCCTGCGCGCCTCGCTCGCCTATGTCGACAACATCTCGGCGCCGGACGACCACACCGTCGTCTTCAAGCTGAAGGAGCCCTTCGGCCCCTTCCTCGGCATCTTCGAGGTCGGCACCATGCCGATGGTGCCGAAGCACATCTATGAAGGCACCGACTACAAGACCAACCCTGCGAACAACACGCCGATCGGCACCGGCCCCTTCAAGTTCAAGGAATGGGTCAAGGGTTCGCATATCCTGCTGGTCAAGAACGAGAACTATTACGAGAAGGGCAAGCCCCATCTCGACGAGATCTACTGGCATGTGATCCCCGACGCGGCCTCGCGCGCCGTCGCCTTCGAAAACGGCACGGTCGACATCCTGCCGGGCGGCTCGGTCGAGAATTTCGACGTGCCGCGGCTGACCGCGATGGACAATGTCTGCGTCACCGACGAGGGCTGGGAGTTCTTCTCGCCCCTGTCCTGGCTGTGGCTGAACAATCGCGAAGGCCCCACCAAGGACGTGCGCTTCCGCAAGGCGATCATGTACGCGATGGATCGCGAATTCGCCAAGGACGTGCTCTGGAACGGTCTGGGTGACGTGGCCACGGGTCCGTTCTCGTCCAAGATCCGCTTCTACTCCGACGACGTCACGCCCTATCCGCACGACCCCGAGAAGGCCAAGGCGCTGCTGAAGGAGATGGGCTATGACGGCACGCCCGTCCGCCTGCTGCCGCTGCCCTATGGCGAGACCTGGCAGCGCTGGGCGGAAGCGGTGAAGCAGAATCTGGAAGAGGTGGGCATCAAGGTCGAACTGGTCGCGACCGACGTCGCCGGCTGGAACCAGAAGGTCGCCGACTGGGATTACGACCTCGCCTTCACCTATCTCTACCAGTATGGCGACCCGGCGCTCGGCGTGTCGCGGACCTATGTCTCGACCAACATCGCCAAGGGCTCGCCCTGGAACAATGTCGAGGGCTATGTCTCGCCCGAGATCGACAAGCTGTTCCACGAGGGGGCCAGCGCCTTCTCCGACAAGAAGCGCGAGGCGGTCTACAAGGTCGTCCAGAAGAAGCTGGTCGAAGACGTGCCGGTGGCCTGGCTGCTGGAACTCGGCTTCCCGACCATCACCCGCTGCAACGTGAAGAACCTGATCACCACGGGCATCGGCGTGAACGACGGCTTCAAGGACGCCTGGATCGAGTGACCGGCGGGATGTGACGGCCGGTCGGGACCGCTCTGTCCGGGAGCGGCCCCGCCGGGCCGGCCGTCGCATCCGTCGCGTTCCTGCCATTCCCTTCCGGGCGCCCCGTCGAGGAGACCTGTCGATGGCGCTTGCACGCTTCCTGTTCGGCCGGCTGGTCAAGGCCGCCCTGGTGCTGCTTGCGGTTCTGGTGCTGAACTTCTTTCTGATCCACGCGGCGCCGGGTGATCCGGCGGCGGTCATGGCCGGCGAGGCCGGTGCCGCCGACGAGATCTTCATCCAGCAGCTGCGCGAGCGCTTCGGCCTCGATCAGCCGCTGCATGTGCAGCTGTGGATCTACCTCTCGGGCGTGGTCACGCTCGACTTCGGCTATTCCTATCGTCAGCAGATGCCGGTCCTGGATCTGATCATGGACCGCCTGCCGGCGACATTGCTGCTGACCGGCACCGCCTTCGTGATCTCGCTGATCATGGGCGTCGCGGCCGGAGCAGTTGCGGCCATGCGCCGCGGCAAGTGGTCGGACACGGCCATCACGACGGCCGCCCTGATCTTTTATGCGACACCGCTTTACTGGGTGGCGCTGATGGCCGTGCTGCTCTTTTCGGTGGAACTCGGCTGGCTGCCGGGCTTCGGCATGGAAACGGTCGGCGGCGATGCCACCGGCTTCGGCCATGTGCTCGATGTCGCCGAACACCTGATCCTGCCGGCCTTCACCCTGGGCCTGTTCTTCATGGCGGTCTACACCCGCATGACCCGTGCGTCGATGCTGGAGGTCTCGCGGCTGGATTTCGTGAAAACCGCACGTGCCAAGGGGCTGAAGCCCGCCGTCATCCAGCGCCGCCACGTGCTGCGCAACGCCATTCTGCCGATCGTCACCCTGGCCGGCCTCCAGGCCGGGCAGATGGTCGGCGGTGCCATCCTCACCGAGACCGTTTTCGCCTGGCCGGGCATCGGCCGGCTGATGTTCGAGGCCCTGCTGCAGCGTGACTACAACCTGCTGCTCGGCATCTTCTTCGTCTCGGCGGCGATGGTGATCCTGTTCAACCTGGTGACCGACCTGATCTACCGGGTCGCCGATCCCAGGATCGAGGTGGGGGCATGAAGAAGTTCCTCGTGCGCTTCGCGCAGAACCGCGGTGCGGTCGTCGGCATGATCATCCTGCTGGCGGTGATTGTGCTTGCGATCATCGCGCCGCTGATCTACCCGGTCTCGCCCTGGAAGATGGTGCAGCGGCCCTTCCTGCCGCCACTCGACGTGGCGGGCCTGCCCTTCGGAACCGACACGCTGGGCCGCAATGTCGCAGCCGGCCTGGCCCATGGGGCGCGGGTCTCGCTGCTGATCGGCCTGGTCTCCACCGTGGTGGCGCTGGCCATCGGCGTGCCGCTCGGGGCCGTGGCCGGCTATTACGGCGGCATCGTCGACGACGCGCTGATGCGCTTCACCGAGTTCTTCCAGACGGTGCCGAGCTTCGCGCTCGCCATCGTGCTGGTCGCGATCTTCCAGCCCAGCATCACCTCGATCGTGATCGCGATTGCGGTGGTCAGCTGGCCGCCCGTGGCACGGCTGGTGCGCGGCGAGGTGCTGTCGCTGCGCACCCGCGAATATGTCGAGGCGGCGATGCTCGCCGGCCAGTCGAACACCACGATCATCCTGAAGCAGATCCTGCCCAACACGCTGTCGCCGATCATCGTGCTGGCCTCGCTGATGGTGGCGACCGCGATCCTGCTCGAAAGCTCGCTCTCCTTTCTGGGGCTGGGTGATCCCAATGTGATGAGCTGGGGCTACATGATCGGCGCCGCCCGGACCGTGATCCGCCAGGCCTGGTGGCTGAGCTTCTTCCCCGGCGTCGCCATTCTGCTGACGGTGCTGGCGCTCAACCTGGTCGGCGAAGGCCTGAACGATGCGCTCAACCCGCGCCTTGCGCGGCAGGACGGGTGAGGGAGGCCCAGATGACCGAGGCCCAGATGACCGAGGGTGTCCTCCTTTCGATCCGCGATCTGAAGCTGGCCCTGCCCAAGGGGGCCGACCGGCCCTTCGCCGTCGACGGGGTCAGCTACGACCTGAAAGCCGGCGAGATCCTGTGCGTGGTGGGTGAAAGCGGCTCCGGCAAGTCGATGGCCGCCAATGCGGTGATGGGGCTGCTGCCGCCGGGGGTGAAGCCGGCGGGCGGACAGATCCTGTTCGACGGCCGCGATCTGCTTGCCCTAGACGAGGCCGGTTTCCGCGAACTGCGTGCCGCCCGCGTGGCGATGATCTTCCAGGAGCCGATGACCGCGCTGAACCCGCTGATGCGGGTGGGCGAGCAGATCGCCGAGGTTTTCGAGGGCCATAACCGGCTGAAGCCCAGGGAGCGGCGTGCCCGGGCCCTGGAGCTGCTGACCGAGGTCGGCATCCCGGATCCCGCACGCGCGATCGACGCCTATCCCTTTCAGCTGTCGGGCGGTCAGCGCCAGCGGGTGATGATCGCCATGGCGCTGGCGCTGGAGCCCCGGCTGCTGATTGCCGACGAGCCGACCACCGCGCTCGACGTCACCACCCAGGCCCAGATCCTGGAACTGATCCGCGACCTGCAGCGCCGCCACGGCATGGGGGTGATGTTCATCACCCACGACTTCGGCGTGGTGGCCGAGATCGCCGACCGGGTCTGCGTGATGCGCTATGGCCAGGTGGTGGAGATCGGCACGGCCGCAAAGGTTCTGGGCGCGCCGGAACATGAATATACCCGCGGGCTGATCGATGCGATCCCGGGCATGGGCGTGCCCGATCGCAAGCCGGTCGAGGGCGAGGTCCTGCTCAAGGTGCGGGGGCTGACCAAGACCTATCACGGCAAGGGCGGGCTTACCCGCAAGGCACGGGTGGTCAAGGCGGTGGACGACATCTCCTTCGATCTTGCCCGTGGCGAGACGCTGGGCATCGTCGGCGAAAGCGGATCGGGCAAGTCGACCCTCGGGCGCTGCATCGTGCGGCTGATCGACCCCGAGACCGGCTCGGCCGAGATCGGCGGGGTCGATCTCGCAACCCTGAACGGGGCGGCGCTCCGTCGCGAACGCCGGCGGGTGCAGATGGTGTTCCAGGACCCCTACGGCTCGCTCAATCCCCGCACCCGGGTGGGACAGATCATCGCCGAAGGCCCGATCGCGGCCGGTGTGCCTGCCGCCGAGGCGCGCAAACGCGCGCGGGAGCTGCTGGAAGTGGTGGGGCTGGATGCCTCTGCCGCCGACCGTTTCCCGCATGAATTCTCGGGCGGCCAGCGCCAGCGTATCGGCATCGCCCGGGCGCTCGCGCTCGATCCTGAGCTGATCATCGCCGACGAGGCGGTCTCGGCCCTCGACGTCTCCATCCAGGCCCAGGTGCTCGACCTCTTGGCCGAACTCAAGACCCGTCTCAGGCTATCCATGCTGTTCGTGACCCATGACCTGCGCGTCGCGGCGCAGATCTGCGACCGCATCGCCGTGATGCAACGCGGCCGCATCGTTGAACTCGGTCCGGTGGCCGAGGTGTTCGGCGCGCCGAAGAGCGACTACACCCGCGACCTGCTGGCGGCCATTCCGGGCCGTGGCCCCGGCACGCCGCTCAAGCGCTTCGCCGCAGGTGCCGGCGCATGACCACCATGCCGCGGGCGCGCCGTTGCGTCTGGTTGAGTGCCACCCTGGATCTCGGCGCCATCTTCGGCGCCGATTTCCGGGCCCATGCCCCGCATATCGAACTGGTCGACGCCGTGACCGCGGCAGAGGACCCGGCCTCGGTCGATTTCGCCCTGGCCTGGAAGCCGGCGGCCGATGCCTTCCTCCCCTTCCCGAAGCTTGCCTTCGTCTCGTCGATCGCAGCCGGGGTCGACAACATTCTGGCTTGCCCCAGCCTGCCCCAGGGGCTGCCGGTGCTGAGGGTGCGGGATGACGATCAGGCGCGGATGATGGCCGGGTTCGCGGCCTGGCATGTGCTCTGGCATCACCGCGGCATGGGGGATTATCTGGCCCAGCAGCGGGACGGCGTCTGGCAGCGCAAGCTGCGCAAGCAGTCGGCACGCGAGGTGCGGATCCTGATCCTGGGCTTCGGCCATATGGGCCGGGTGGCGGCCGGCGTGCTCTCGGGCCTCGGCTATGACGTGCGGGCGGTGGCCCGGCGGGCGCCGGATCCCGCTCTGGTACCCGATGGCGTGACCGTGCTTGCCGGTCCCGATGCGCTCGATCGCCTGCTGCCCCAGGCGGATATGGTGATCAACCTGCTGCCGCTGACCGAGGACACCCGCGGCCTGCTGGCGGCGGACCTCTTCGCGAAGCTGCCGGCCGGCGCCGTGCTGATCCAGCTTGGTCGCGGCGAACAGCTGATCGAGGCCGATCTGCTGGCGGCGCTGGATGCCGGGCAGCTGTCGGCGGCCTCGCTCGATGTCTTCCAGGTCGAGCCGCTGCCGGCCGACCACCCCTTCTGGCGCGATCCGCGCATCCTGATCACGCCGCACGAAGCGAGTGAACCGGATGCCGGTGCGCTTGCCCGTCACATCGCCGCGGCGGCGGAGCGTCTCGACCGGGGACTGCCGGTCGAGACCTCGGTCGACCGCGGCGCCGGATACTGACCGCTCCGGCTCCTGCACTTCTCTTTTGGGACGTGTGCCTCATGAAAGTCGTCTTCGACCCCCGCCAGACCGCCCATGCGCCGGAGCAGTATTTCCGCCGTGGTGCCTTCATCCCCCATCCCGAGCAGCCGCTGCGCGCGATCCTGCTCCGCGACGCGCTGGCCGGTGCCGGCCACGAGATCGTGACGCCTGCGGATCACGGCCTGGACTCGCTCTATGCCGTTCATGATCAGGGCTATGTCGATTTCTTCCGCACCGCCTGGGCGCGGTGGGTAGAGGCGACCGGGAGCACCAACCCCGCCGTGCCCAATTATCACACCACCCGGCGCGATGCCCGCCGGCCCGAGGGCGTGATCGGCCAGCTCGGCTACTATTCCACCGACACGGCCTGCCCCGTGACCGAGGGCACCTGGGAGGCGATCTACTGGTCGGCCCAGTCGGCGCTGGATGCCGCCGAGCGGGTGATGGCGGGTGAGCGCATGGTTTATGGCCTGTCGCGTCCGCCCGGCCATCATGCCTCGTGGGATGCCAGCAACGGCTTCTGCTTCTTCAACAATGCCGCCGCGGCCGCCCATCATCTCCGGCGCCGGTTCGGCAAGGTGGCGATCATCGATGTCGACACCCATGCCGGCAACGGCACCCAGGACATCTTTTATGAGCGCGGCGACGTGTTCTTCACCTCGATCCATGTCGATCCCACCGATTACGTGCCCTATTACGTCGGTTATCCCGACGAGACCGGCCGCGGCGAGGGGGCGGGTGCCAATCTGAACCTGACCCTGGCGCCGGGATCGGGCGATGCCGAGATCGGGGCGGCGGTCGATCGGGCGCTGGACGCGATCCGGGATTACGGGGCCGAGGCGCTGGTGGTCTCCCTCGGCTTCGACATGGCCCATGACGACCCGCTTTCGGTGGTCCGCTGCACGGCCGAGGGCTTTGCCGCGACGGCAACCAAGATCACCCGGATGGGCCTGCCCACCGTGCTGGTGCAGGAAGGCGGGTATCTGGGCCCCTCGCTTTCGAACAATGCCGTCGTCTTCCTCAACGCCTGTGATGCGGCGCTGGGCTGACCGGCGTATCGTTTCATCGACAGTTCCCCCCCGATCCCACCCCAGGAGCCGGATCATGGCCTACAGTCCGAACTCGCCGGAAGCCCGCGACATCGCCTACCACCTCCATTCCTATACCGATGCCCGCCGGCATGAAGAGACCGGCTCGGTGGTCCTGGAGAAGGGTGACGGGGTCTTCGTCGAGGACATCCACGGCAACCGCTACATCGAAGCGATGGCGGGGCTGTGGAGCGTGGCGCTGGGCTTCAGCGAGAAGCGGCTGGCCGATGCCGCCGCGCGCCAGATGGCGAAGCTCCCCTTCGCCCACACCTTCAGCTACAAGTCCAACGGCCCGGTGATCGATCTGGCCGAAAAGCTGATCTCGCTCGCCCCCGTGCCGATGAGCAAGGTGTTCTTCACCAATTCGGGCTCCGAGGCGAACGACACCATCCTGAAGCTGCTCTGGTACCGCTCGAATTCCATGGGCCAGCCGCAGCGCAAGAAGATCATCAGCCGGGTGCGCGGCTATCACGGCGTCACCATCGCCTCGGCCAGCCTGACCGGTCTGCCCAACAATCACCGCTCCTTCGATCTGCCGATCGCGAACGTGCTGCATACCGGCTCGCCGCATCACTGGAAGGACGCGAACCCGGGCGAGAGCGAAGAGGATTTCGCCACCCGCCGCGCCGAAGAGCTGGAGGCGATGATCCTGGCCGAGGGGCCGGAGACCATCATGGCCTTCATCGGCGAGCCGGTGATGGGTGCCGGCGGCGTGGTCGTGCCGCCCGCGACCTATTGGGAGAAGATCCAGGCGGTTCTGGCGAAATACGACATCCTGCTGATCGCCGACGAGGTGATCTGCGGCTTCGGCCGGACGGGCAACATGTTCGGCAGCCAGACCTACGACATGCGCCCCGACATCATGACCATGTCGAAGCAGCTGTCCTCGTCCTACCTGCCGATCTCGGCCTTCATGATCAACGAGAAGGTCTACGGGCCGATCGCCGACGAGAGCCACCGCATCGGCGTGCTCGGCCACGGCTTCACGGCCGGCGGCCATCCGGTCGCCTCGGCCGTGGCGCTCGAGAACCTGAAGATCATCGAAGAGCGCGATCTGGTCGCGAATGCCCGCGAGATGGGTGAGCGCCTGCGCGGCCGCTTCCATGCCCTCGAAGGTCATCCGCTGGTCGGCGAGGTCCGCGGTGTCGGCCTGATCGCGGCGGTCGAACTCGTCACCAACAAGGAAGCCAAGACGGCGCTGGAGGCCCCCGGCGCGCTCGGCGGCAAGGTTGCGGCCGCCCTGCAGGCGCGCGGCGTGATCGTGCGCAACATGCTCGACGCCATCGCCTTCTGCCCGCCGCTGATCATCAAGGCCGACGAGGTCGACATGATCGCCGACCGCTTCGAGGCGGTGCTGAACGACGTGGCGGCCGAGGTGCTCTGACCCCGCAGCTCCCGGCGACGCAGGTCGCCGGGATCCTTTTTTGTCGGGGGCCGTTTCAGATCAGGGCATCGACCCTGATCGGCAGGTCGCGGATGCGACGGCCGGTAGCGTGGAAGACCGCGTTGGCGATGGCCGCCGGCATGCCCACCGAGGCGACCTCGCCCAGCCCCTTAATGCCCAACTCCTTCATGCCCCCCCCATTCAGGCCCGGCCCGCCTGGCATCGGGTCCGGCAGGTCGATGAACTCTGCCGAAAGCCGGCCGATATCGGCATGGCTTGCGACCACATATTCGGCGAGGTCGGCATTCAGGAAGCTGCCATCGCGGGGATCGACCTCGCTTGCCTCGAACAGGGCACCGCCGATCCCCCAGATCATGCCGCCCAGCGCCTGGCTTCGGGCGGTTCTCGCCGAGATCACCCGCCCGCAGTCGATCACGGAATGGGCGCGGACCACCCGCAGGATCCGGGTGCGTGGATCGACGGCTACCTCCACGAAATGGGCGATGAAGGACATCGCCACCGCCTCGGGATAGTCGGGCCCGGCCGCAGCCGGCAGACCCTGGCGCAGCCGGTCCAGGGCTGGCGGGCCCTGGCCGGGGGCCAGGCTTTCGACCGTCACCTCCAGCGGCCGGCCGCCATTGCCGGCAAGGAGGCGTGAGAGGCCGGCGGCGAGACCGCCCTGGTCCGCCCGTTCCGCGATCAGGCTCCGCATCTTCTCCGCCGCCGCCGCGACCGACGGCACCACAGTGGCCGTCCCCCAGGACCCGGCGGTGAGGTGCTGTGGCACACTTGCCGTGTCGCCTGCGATCACGCGGATGGCGGCGGGATCGATACCCAGCCGGTCGGACAGGGTCAGGGCGACGACCGTGCGCAACCCCTGGCCCATTTCGTGGCCGCCGACGGCGATCTCGACCGATCCGTCGGCGCGGAGGGTCAGCCGGGTGATGGCGGGCGCCCGGGCGGCCTTGTAGGCGCCCACGGCGACGCCCATGCCGGTCATGCGGCCATGGGCATCCCGCATCCGACCGGGTCGCGGGTCGCGGTCGTACCAGCCGAAGGCCCGGGCCCCACGCTCCAGGCAGGCAGCCAGATGCCGTGACGAGAACGGTTTGCCGCTGACGGGATCGCGGTCGGTATCATGGGCGAGGCGGAAGGCGACCGGATCGGCACCCAGTTCCCAGGCGAGTTCATCGACCGCACTCTCGAAGGCGAAAGCGGCCCCGAACTCGTAAGGCGCGCGCATGAAGCCGGGGGTCTGGGTGTCCAGCCGCGTCAGCCGTTCGATGCCCTGAACTGCCGGGATCGCATGCAGCCTGAGGCTGACCTCGGTGCCGAGCCCGGGCATCAGGTCGTGGCGCGATGTCTGCTGGGTGATCTCGTGGATGGCGGCCGTCATCCGGCCGTCGGCTCCGGCACCCAGCCGGATGCGATGGCGGGCGGCGGGGCGGAAGGCGGCAATGCGGGCGACCTGGGCGCGCGGCATCACCAGCTTCACCGGCCGGCCCGTGGCACGTGCCGCGACGGCCGCGAGCACGGTGTGGGCGCCCAGGGCATTCTTCTGGCCGAAGCCGCCGCCCACCGATGGCGAGATCACCCGGATGGCGGCAGGATCGATGCCGAAGACCCGGGCGAGGCCGGCCCGAACCGCGCCACTGTTCTGGCTGGGCTCGTGGATCGTGAGACGGTCGCCCTGCCAGACCGCCACGGTCGCCAGAAGCTCGATCGGGTTCTGGTGCTGTGCCGGCGTGGCATAGGCGACGTCGATCACCGTGGTCGAGCCGGCAAGTGCGGCTTCGGCATCGCCATTGCGACGGTCGCGCATCATCGGCAGCGGGATGGCCTGTTCCTGAAGCAGGGTTTCAGCCCGGGGGTCGTCCAGGGTGGTGACCGGCGGCTCTGCTTCATATCGCACGCTTACCAGCCGCGCGGCGCCCCGGGCCGTTTCCAGCCTGTGTGCCACCACCAGGGCGATCGTCTGGCCGTGATGGTGCACCTCGGCCGAGGTCATGGGCAGGATCGACTGCGCGGCATGGCCGCCCGCCATGATGAACTGCACGCTGCCGAGGGCCGGCATGGTGTCGTGGGTCAGCACCAGCACCACCCCCGGCACTGCCGCGGCGGCGGTGGTATCGATGGCGAGGATCCGGCCGCGGGCGATGGTCGCCGGCACGGTCACGGCATGCAGCAGGCCGTCGGGGCGCCGGTCGGCCGCATAGCGTTGCAGGCCGGTGACCTTCTCGACGGCATCGATGCGGGGCGCGTCGGCGCCGATGCGGGGTTCTGACACGGACATTGGGTCAGCTCCTCGTCCCTGCGGTGATCAGTGCCTCGGCGACCGCTGCGGCGGCGAGGTCGATCCGGAAGCGGTTCTGGCGGCCCGGCCGGGCGTTCTGCAGTGCGATGCGTCCGGCCGCCGCTGCCGTTTCGGAGGTGAGCGGCCGGCCGATGAGAGACGCTTCTGCGTCAGGCGCCCGCCAGGGGATGGTCGCGACCCCACCGAGCGCGATGCGCGCCTCGGTGACGATCCCGCCTTCCACGACGACCGCTGCGGCGGCCGAGGCGAGTGCGAACGCGTAGGAGGCCCGATCCCGCAGCTTCACATAGGCGGAGTGCCGTGCCGCCCGGGCCGCTGGGATGGTGATGCCGAGGATCATCTCCGCCGGGTCGAGCGAGGTTTCCCGTGCGGGGCTGTCACCGGGCAGCCTCAGCAGCTCCGCCACCGGCACATGGCGATTGCCGGCGGGGCCGATCACCTCGACCCGGGCATCGAATGCGGTGAGCGCCACGGCGAAATCGCCGGGATGGACCGCCACGCACTGCGTGCCGCCGCCCAGAAGGGCCGCATGCCGGTCGGGCCCGCCGGTCGCGGCACAACCGCTGCCGGGCATGCGCCTGTCGCAGGCCGCCGCCACGTCCCGGAACCATGGGCAGCGGGTTCGCTGCATCAGATTGCCGCCGAGAGTCGCCATGTTGCGCAGCTGGGCCGAGGCGCCTTTCCAGAGAGCCTCCGAGACCGCCGGCCAGTCGCGCCGGATGTCCGGATGGTCGGCCGCATCCGACATGCGGACCAGCGCGCCGAGGGTGAGACCCGTCTCCGACACCGAAATCGTCGACAGTCCGGGAATGCCGGTGATGTCGACCAGCCGGGTGGGGGTCTCGACACCCAGCCGCATGAGATCGACCAGATTGGTGCCGCCGGCGAGCAGGCGGACATCTCCCGGCCGGCCGCGGGCGAGTTCGTCGACCGCCTGCTGAACGGAGCGGGCGCGGATATGGCTGAAGGGCTGCATCCGGTCACGCCTCCGGTCCAGGGGCCGGCAGGCCGGCCACCGCGGCGATCGCGGCGGTGATGCCGTCATAGGCGGCGCAGCGGCAGAGATTGCCGCTCATATATTCGCGGATCTCGTCCACCGACCCGGCATGGCCTTCGCTCAGGCAGGCGACCGCCGACAGGATCTGCCCCGGGGTGCAGTAGCCGCATTGCAGCGCGTCGTGGTCGATGAAGGCCTGCTGCATCGGATGCAACCTGCCATCGGGGCCGCGGAGCCCTTCGATGGTAGTGACGGGGCGGCCATCGGCCTGAACCGCCAGGGTCAGGCAGGCCAGCACCCGCCGGCCGTCGATCAGCACGGTGCAGGCGCCGCACTGGCCGTGATCGCAGCCCTTCTTGGTGCCGGTCAGGTCCAGATGTTCGCGCAGGGCATCGAGCAGGCTGGTCCGCGGATCCAGATCGAGCTGGTATCGTTCGCCATTGATCCGGAGCACCACAGGGCTGGCTCCATCCATCGCCGGTGGCGTAGCGGTCCGGGCGGCGGAGATGTGAACACCGATGCTGCCGGCTGCGGTGGCGGCCGCACCGGTCTTGAGAACGGTGCGGCGAGAGACGCCGTCGGACATGGTCATGATCGTCGCCTCCTTCAGATTTCCAGGCCGAGACGGCGGTCGAGGGAAAGGCGGCCACCGCCCGTGAAGGCAAAGAGAAGGGCGGTGAAGCCCAACATCACCGGGTATTCGATGCCGCGATCGATCCAGGGCCAGGTCGGGCCGAGCGCTATGGAGATTGCGATCATCTCGATCGTGAACATGACGGCGATGAGCCGTGTGGCGAGGCCTGCGGCAAGGGCGAGGCCGCCAAAGGTCTCGAGCAAAGTGACCAGCATGGCCAGCTCTTCGGCGAATGGCAGGCCCAGCACGTTGCGGATCAGCCCCGTAGATCCGGCCATGGGGTCGGCCATGGATCCGTGCGAGGAGCCGAGCAGTTTGGGCAGCCCATGGGTGACCATGGTAAGGCCGAAGGCGATCCTGAGCGCCGCCCCGGCGAACGGTGTGCCCGTGGCATAGACCGGCCCGACAGCCGGCAGGATGAGGCGGGGCGCCGGCTGACGGCCCTGATGATCCGTGTGGGTCATGACGTCGTCTCCGGAAAGGGGAAGATGCCGGCCTTGCGCGACCCGGCTCCCTATAGCCTAATTGTTTCAGGCGAGACGTCTGGACCCGGGATTTCGACAGAACTATTCCGCCAGTCCGAACAATATCGTGCGCGAGCTGTAGGAAACCCCACATGGACCGCATCGACGTGATGAGGCTGTTCACCCGGATCGTGGAGCGGGGGAGCTTTGCGCAGGCGGCGCGCGACCTGCAGATTCCGCGGCCGACCGTGACCCATGCCATTCAGCAGCTGGAGGCGCGGCTGGGCACGCGGCTTCTGGAGCGGACCACACGACAAGTGGCGCCGACATTGGACGGTGTCGCCTATTTCGAGCAGTGCACCCGGCTGCTTGCGGATCTGGACGAGGTGGAAGGCGCCTTTCGCCATGCCCGGCCGGCGGGGCCGCTCAGGGTCGATGTCCAGGGCACGCTCGCGCGCTTCTTCGTCATGCCCGCGCTTCCGGAATTCCTGGCCCGCTATCCCGATATCAGCCTGCGCCTGGGCGAAGGGGAGCGGATGGTGGATCTTATCCAGGAGGGGGTCGACTGCGTGCTGCGCGCCTGGGATCTGGCCGACAGTTCACTGACCGGCCGGCGCGTGGCCAGCCTGGAGGTGGTGACCGTCGCGAGCCCGGATTATCTGGCCCGCTTCGGCGAGCCGCGAAAGCTCGAGGATCTGGCGGGGCATCGCATGGTCGGCTACCTCGCCTCGGCGACGGGCACCGCCTATCCGCTGGAGTTCATGGTGGATGGCGTGCTTCGGACGGTCGACCTGCCCACCGGGCTGACCCTGACCGGGGCCGAACTCTACAATGCTGCGGCGCTGGCGGGTCTTGGTCTGGTCCAGCTGCCGCGCTACCGGTTCGAGCGCGACCTGACCGAGGGCCGGTTGCGGATCGTCCTGCCGGATCTGCCGCCGCCGCCGATGCCGGTCTGGGTGCTGTACCCGCAGAACCGCCACATGCCGCTGCGGGTGCGGGTCTTCGTCGACTGGCTGACCGAGGTCTTTGCCCGGGTGATGCGCGATGGCGGCGATGCCGCGGCGGCGGTCACACCCGCTTCTGCAGCCAGGCCTCTGCCCCGCGTCCCAGATTGAGGGCGGCCAGATCCCCCTTCACCTCGACCACCATCAGCCGGTCGAGTTCGTCGTCCATATACTGGGCAAGCCAGCCGCGGACCATTTCGGCCGAGGCCTCGAGGTCGATCAGCCAGGCATCTTCCAGCGCATGGGCATGGGCCACCGAGGCGAGCGCCTTGTGCAGGCGGTCGTAGCTCTGCCCTTCGGCGCGGAGTTCATAGGTCACCAGATAGACGGCCATCCGCGGATCGATCCCCTGTGGTGACGGCATCCATGCCGGGACGCGGTTCGTCCGGCGGTGCCGTTCCCCTTTCAGGTGATGTTCGCGGGCGACATGTCAAAGGGCAAGCCCTCGTCGACATGTCGGCCGGTCTGTCGATGTTCCGCCTCTCAACGTTCTTCGATGCGATCCTCGATCGCGCGGCCCGAGAGCAGCCAGCCGCGGCGCAGATCCTCGATATGACGGGCCATCCAGGTCGAGGCCTCGTCGGCATCCCTGAGTTTCAGGGCGGCCACGATCGCCCGGTGGGCCTCGAGATTGCGGCGGGGGGCCTGCTTCACCTGTTTGCCGAGTTCGACATAGGGCCGGAACAGCAGCTGGCCGATCGGCTCGCGCGACAGCATCAGCGCGCGGTTGCCCGAGAATTCGGCCAGCATGGTATGGAACTCGGTATCGACACCGTCGGTCGGCTCCCCCGCCGCCACCAGATGGGCGGTGGCATCCAGGTTCACCTCCAGCGCGTCGATCTGTGCATCGGTGATCCGGGCGGCGGCGAGCGAGGCGGCGAGCGGTTCCAGAACCCGGGCGACCTCCCAGAGTTCCTTGAACTTCACGTCATGCATCAGCAGCGCGCGTTCCATCCGGGGCGAGATGTCCTCCTGCCCGGGGATGGCGATCACCAGCCGCTTGCGGCCCTCCCGCCGGAGCAGCCCTTCGCTTTCCAGCTGCCGGATCCCCTCGCGGATGGTGGAGCGGTTGACACCGAAACGGGTGGCGAGTTCGGTTTCGCTGGGCAATTGCTCGCCCGGCTTCAGCCGGCCGTCGACGATGAGGCGCTGGAGCTCCTTCGAGACGACCTGATAGGCCGGCGGGATCTTCAGTTTCGCGATCTCGAGCATGACGACCGTCCAGCATCCGGGGTGAAAACGCGCCGCATCGGTGTAACCGAACCGCCGGGCGGGGGAAAGCCGTTCCGGTTCCGCAATTTACCCATAAACCGTCCGGCGGGGCTATTGCCCGCCGGCGGTGGGGTCGGCCTCTGCCGCAGGCAGCGGCGTGCCGGTTGCGAAATGGCGGACATGCAGGGCGATCTGCCAGACCATCTCGATCGCCATCAACCCGAGCGCCAGCGGCACCATCATGATGAACGGCCAGACCGGAAAGAAATCCGATCCCAACTGCATGGTCCGCCCGGTCCTGAGGCCGGTGGCCGCATACCGGGCGAGGTACCAGAACAGGAACAGGAAGATCGCAAGCTCCACCACCAGCATCAGGATGGCGACCGCCGATCCGGCCCGCCGGGGCAGGGCGGTCGCGATCACCTCCAGCCGGGGAAAGATCCCGTCACGATGGGCAAGCGGCAGGGCCCAGAACACCATCAGCGGAAACAGCATCCGTTCGATGATGTTGTAGGCGCCGGGCACGAGGTCGGTGTGCAGCGCGTAGCGGCCGAAAACGCTGAGCACGGTCAGGATCATCACCGCGAACAGACAGAGACCGGCGCCGATCGAGGCCAGCCCCCATTCGAAGCGGCCGAGCAGTCCGTGAAGTCTGGTCATGGGTCTCACCTGAGGTTGCCGGGCAGCCAGGTGACGATCCCGGGGAAGAGGATCGTGGCGCCGATGACGATCACGGCCGAGGCGAGCGCGAATTTGCCGGCCGGGCGGAAGACTTCGGCCACCGGATGACGTTGGGCCGCCGCGGCGGCATAGGCCGAAAGGCCGACCGGGGGCGTCAGCAGGCCGAGGGCGATCATGAAGCTGGCCAGCACGCCGAACCAGAGCAGGTCGATACCGGCGGCCTCCAGCATCGGCAGCACGATCGGCACGATCAGCAGGATCACCGCGGCGCTCTCCAGGATCATGCCGGCGACGAACAGCACCGCCATCAGCACCGCAACCAGCAGGCCGGGCGAGCCGACCAGCGGCTCGGCGAGCGCCAGCAGATCGCGGGGCAGGCGCGAGAAGGCGAGGAAGCGGGCAAAGATCTGGGCCCCGATCACGATCAGCATCAGCATGGCCGAGATCTTGACGCTGTCGGCCAATGCCGCCGCCAGATCGCGCCAGCCGATCCTGCGCATGAGGGTGAGGCCGACCAGGGCGGTGAAGGCGCCGACGGCACCGGCCTCACCCACGGTGATGATGCCGGTATAGATCCCGCCGAACACCACCAGCATCAGGGCCATCATGAACAGCGAGGCCCCGAGCGCGCCCCGCTCCAGCTCGGACGGCTGATCGGGGCGGGCGCCGGGGGCGGCACCTTCCGGGCGCAGTTCCTCGAACAGCGCGAGGCAGCCGATATAGACCAGCATGCACAGCAGCCCGGGGCCGAGCAGACCGATGAACAGAGCGCCGATCGGCACCGAGGTGATGGCGCCGTAGATGATCACGATCAGGCTGGGCGGAATGACCGCCGAGAGCGAACCCGCCACCGCCGCAAGGCCGATCGCGAAACGGCGGCTGTAGCCGACACGTTCCAGTTCCGGGGCCGAGAGGGTCGCGAGCGAGGCGGCGGAGGCGGCCCCCGAACCCGAGACCGCGCCCAGCAGCCCGCCGATCACCAGCGTGGCGACGCCGAGCGGAAAGCGCCGGTAGCCGGCCATGCGATGGCCGACGCGGAACAGGTCGAGCACCAGCCCGCCGCGGAGCAGCAGCTGTGCCATCAGCAGGTAGAGCGGGATGATCGACAGCGAATAGTTCGACGCCGTGTAGAACACGTCCTGGCCGAGCACGCCGTTCAGCACCCGCGGGCCGGTCCAGAGCAGGATGCCGACGATGCCGGTCCCCAGCAGGACCGTGGCGACATGCTGGCCGAGCAGCAGGAAAAAGACGAACCAGCCGGCGACGATCAGCAGGATGATGTCGTGGGACATGGGATCCGGGCCTTGCACGAGACCTTCAGGCCCGCCGGTGTCGCCGGCGGGAGAGGGGAGGGGGAGGGCCGGACCCGCTAACGGGCCCGGCCGGCCAGCGGATCAGGCCCCCTTTTCGAGATAGGCCGCCACACCTTCAGGCAGCTTGCCGCCCTGGTCCTGAACCAGCTTCGCCCAGAGGCGGGCGGTGGCGAGGCCCGGATGGCCGGCGGCCTCGGTCTGCTCCACCCAGCGCCGCCAGGTGGCGGTCGATGCGGTTTCGATCGCGGCCTTGAGATCGGGGGCGATGGTCGAGAGATCGGCGAAGGTCGAGCCCTTGGCGGCGGCCGCCTCGCGCACTTCGGTGTCCTGCGCCTCGATCAGCTCGGCATTGCGCAGCGCGATCTCGCGTGCAGTCTCGGCCCAGAGCTTCTGCTCGTCGGCGGAAAGCCTGGTCCAGCCGGTGTCCGAGATGGCGAGATAGCTGCCCCAATGGCCGACGGCGACGCCGGTGACGGTATAGGTCAGCACATCCTGCAGCGAATAGGACCGCCAGTCGCCGATCGACAGGATCGTGCCTTCGACCGTGCCGCGCGACAGCGCTTCATAGGATGCCGAAGAGGGCATGGTGACGGGCGTGGCGCCAAGCTCGCTCAGGAAGATGGTGTGCAGGGCGGAGCCGGCGCGGAGCGGCATGCCCTTCAGGTCGGCGGCCGATTTGGGCGTCTTGTTGGCGAAGCTGATCGCATAGGCCGCCGTGGTCCCGACCGGCCAGGCATGGATGCCCTTGGCGGCGATTTCGTAGTCGTAGAAGGTCTTGCCGTCGACCAGTTCGGTCTTGCTGTCCATCAGCGCCAGAAAGGCCTTGGTCTGGGTGACGGAGCTGGTGCCGACCGTCGGCAGCTGGGTGACGTCGGAGAGCGGGAAGGCGCCCTCGTGATAGGGGGCGAGCAGGGGGGCGGCCACGTCGATCGCACCACCCTGCAGTGCGTCGAGTTCACGGCCGACCGAGGTGAGTTCGCCGGCATAGAAGCGGGTGAAGGAGATATCGCCGTGGCTGCGCTCTTCGATCGCGTCGGCAAAGAGATCCATGTGCTTGCCGACCCAGAAATGCACCTGGGGCAGCGACGATGCCATGATCAGATCGGCGCCGGCCTGGGCACCGGTGGCGGCGACGGAGAGACAGCCGGCGAGGGCGGTCACGGCGAAGCGGTTCATGGGCAGTCCTCCCTTGGCGTCCGGATCGTCAGGCGTCCGGATCTTCATCTGTCGGGTCGCCGGATGGCGGCGATGCGGCTGTCAGGCGGTGGCCTCTTCGATGAGGGCCACACCCCGGGCAGCCAGGGCCGGCGCCAGCCGGCCGACTTCGGCGGCGTCATCGGATGCCGCATTGCCCTGGCGGGCGCGGGCGGCGATGCCTTCGAAGATCACCGCATTGCGGAACAGGGCGAGCACCAGATGGAAGCGGGTGAGCGGGCCGGCCTGGCCCGAGGCTTGGAAATAGGCCCGGCAGAAGGCGTCCATCTCGGGCAGGCCCAGCGCTGCGCGGTCGAGCCCGGCGAGGCCCCGGCCATATTCGTCCGGCCGCATCATCCAGGTGTAGATGCAGCTGTGGGCGAGATCGGCGAGCGGGTGGCCCAGGGTCGACAGCTCCCAGTCGAGCACCGCCACGATGCGGGGCTCGGTCGGGTGGAACATCACATTGCCCAGGCGGAAATCGCCATGGACCAGGGTGGTGTGGTCATCCTCGGGCAGGTTGCGGGGCAGCCAGTCGATCAGCCGCTCCATCGCCGGATCGGCGGCGGTGGCCGAGAGCTGCCATTGCTTTGTCCAGCGCGCGATCTGGCGGGCGGCGAAACCGCCGCTGCGGCCGTAATCGCCAAGCCCGACCGCGGCGACATCGACCGCGTGGATGGCCGCGAGCATGCGGGCGAGGGCCTCGAAATAGGCCGCGCGGTCGCCGATCGGGATGTCGGGCAGGGCGTTGTCGTGCAGCACGCGGCCGTCCACCCGCTCCATCACATAGAACTGGGTGCCGATGACCGCCGGATCGTCGCAGAAATGGACCATGCGCGGCACCGCGACACCGGTATCGGCCAGCGCCGCCTGCACCCGGTATTCCCGATCGACCGCATGGGCCGACGGCAGCAACGTGCCTGCCGGCCGCTTGCGCAGCACCAGACGCCGGCTGCCGGTGTCGAGGAAATAGGTCGGGTTGGACTGGCCGCCGCCAAGGCGGGTGAGGCTGACGGCGGGGCCGGCGCCGTCGACCCGTGCCGCCAGATAGGTGGCCAGGGCCTGTGCGTCGATGTCGGAAGGCGGGGTGATCATGGTCATGGGGGAAACGGGTCCGGACGTCGGCCGGACATGCCGGCGCTCATGCGGGAGCGGTTCCATCGCGGGCCTTGGGGGGCCTGAGCGAGGGACCATCTGGACGGAAGGTGTCGGAAGCGGCGTTGCGCCTGACCGGCGCGACATCCTCGTTGAACTATAGCTAGGAGGAGGGATATCCTTCTGTCAATCGGATTGTCCGACAAACAGACGAATCGAGGCCGCACAGAATCCGGCCCGAAGGAGGAAGCCCATGGTCTTCGAGGACATCGCCTATGCGGTGGACGGCCCGGTCGCGACGATCAGCTTCGCGCGTCCGGAGGTGATGAACGCGGCGCGGAACGAGACCCATCTGGAGCTGCAGGCCGCGCTGGATGCAGCCGATCGGGACGATGCCGTGCGTGCGGTGATCGTGACCGGTACCGGCCGGGCCTTCTGCGCCGGCACCGACATCTCGGACGGCTTTCGCCTGCCGGCCGGCGGCGATCCGGCGACGGGGGAGGGGGTGCCTGCGGATGTGGGCGGCGTGACCGTGCTGCGGCTGTTCCGGATGCGCAAGCCGGTGATCGCGGCGATCAACGGGGCCGCGGCGGGCTTCGGAGCCACGTTCACCCTGGCCATGGACATCCGGCTGGCGGCGGAAACGGCGAAGTTTGCTTTCCCCTTCACCCGGCGGGGCATTTGTGCCGAGAGCTGTTCCAGCTGGTTTCTGCCCCGGCTGGTGGGCATGCAGACCGCCCAGGACTGGATGCTGACCGGGCGAACCTTCCCGGCCTCTGAAGCCCTGGCGCGCGGGCTGGTCCATGAGCTTCTGGCCGCGGAAAACCTGTTGCCGCGGGCACGGGCGCTGGCGCTGGACATCGCGGAGAACTGCGCCCCGGTCTCGGTGGCGCTGAACCGCCAGCTGCTGTGGCGGATGATGGGGGCGGATCATCCTGAGATCGCGCACGCGCTGGAGAGCCGGGCGGTCGCGGCCCGGATGGCGAGCGACGATGTGCGCGAGGGCGTCGACAGCTTCAAGGAGCGCCGGGCGCCGCGCTTCGGCGACGGGCTGGCCGATGCGCCCTACATGACCGCCTGGTGGCCCGATCTCAAGGCGTAAGGCTGCGGCGCCACTGAAACTGAAGAACTGAAGGCCTGAACTGAAAGCCTGAAACTGAAAAGGGGGCCGCCCCTTCCCGGGCAGCCCCCTTTTGCCTACCGAGCGTCGCTGAAGCGACGGTCAGACCTCGCTGGTGCGCCGGCGCCGCGTCCAGGACGAGGCAGTGGCTCCCAGGGTGGCGGGACCGAGCAGCCGGTTCACCGGCCGCATGTTGCGCGATCCCATGGCGTTGCCCCGCAGACGGCTCTCGACCGACTCGGACCGGGGAAGCGGCTGCGCCATCAGCGCGCGGCCTTCGAACCCGCCGGGCAGGGCAAACAGATGTGCAAGACGCACGAGACACCTTTTGGTGGTTGACGATGACAGGAAGATAGCGCACAAACGCCCACTTGTGCAGAGGGGGGCGGCAAGATTCCGCCGGCCCCCCGCGCGCGGCTGCCCTGCGCGCCCCACAGCCCTCGATCGTCGTCTTCGCCCGTCCTGGTTCTGTGCCGCCTAGTTCTGTGCCGATTGGGCAAGGCTGCCCGACTTGCGCATCATCCGCGCCGCCAGGACCACCGCGATCGTCACCAGCACCACCAGAATGGTGGCAAGAGCATTGATCTTGGGGCTGACGCCCAGACGCACGCTTGAGAAGATGACCATCGGCAGGGTGCTGGAGGCAGGGCCCGAGACGAAGCTTGCGATCACCAGATCGTCGAGCGACAGGGTGAAGGACAAAAGCCAGCCCGCCACCAGCGCCGGGGCGATGATCGGCAGGGTGATCACGAAGAACACCTTGGCCGGATGGGCGCCCAGATCCAGCGCCGCCTCTTCCAGGCTGATGTCGAAGCTCGCCAGCCGCGACTGGACGATGACCGCGACATAGGCGGTGGAGAAGGTGACATGGGCGATGATGATGGTCATCACCCCGCGGCCGGCCGGCCAGCCGATCATCTGTTCAAGCGTCACGAACAGCAGCAGCAGCGACAGGCCGGTGATGACCTCGGGCATCACCAGCGGCGCGCTGATCATGCCCGAGAACAGGGTCCGGCCCCGGAACCGGCCGAAGCGCACCAGCGCCACGGCGGCCATCGTCCCCAGGATCAGGGCCAGCGTGGCCGAGATCGCGGCGATCCGGAAGCTGACCCAGGCCGCGTTCAGGATGGCATCGTCCCGCAGCAGCTCGCCATACCATTTGGGCGAGAACCCGGCCCAGACGGTGACCAGGCGCGACTCGTTGAAGGAATAGACGATCAGCAGCAGGATCGGCACATAGAGAAACAGGAAGCCGACCAGCAGCGAGGTGAGGCGGAACCAGGGAAAACGGGTGGCCATGATCTGTCGCTCCCCTTACCCGCGCCCGGCGCCGCGCGCCTGCACGTTCTGGAAGATCATGATCGGCACCACCAGCAGCAGCAGCATGGCGATGGCGACCGCGGATGCCACCGGCCAGTCGCGGTTCTGGAAGAATTCGTTCCACAGCACCCGGCCGATCATCACCGTGTCCGGCCCGCCCAGCAGGTCGGGGATGACGAACTCGCCCATTGCCGGGATGAAGACCAGCATGGCGCCGGCGATCACGCCCGGCATGGAAAGCGGCAGGGTGATGGCGAAAAACGCCTTCACCGGCCGGCATCCCAGATCCGCCGCCGCTTCCAGAAGGCTGAGATCCATCTTTTCGAGCGTGGCATAAAGCGGCAGCACCATGAAGGGCAGGTAGCTGTAGACGATGCCGATCACCACCGCGAAGTTGTTGTTGATCAGCGGCAGCGGCTCGCTGATCACGCCCGCCCACATCAGGGCATTGTTGATGAGGCCGTTGCTCTGCAGCAGCCCGATCCAGGCATAGACCCGGATCAGGAACGAGGTCCAGAACGGCAGCACGATCAGCAGCAGCAGCAGCGGCCGGATCTTCTGGTCGCTGCGGGCGATCGCATAGGCCAGCGGATAGCCGAGCAGCAGCGAGACGATGGTCGAGACCGCCGCCAGTTCCGCACTGTTCAGATAGGCGTGGATATAGAGCGGATCGTCGAGCAGATAGGCGTAGTTGCCGAGATTGACCGTGATGGTCAGCGCCAGATCGTCGACCCATTCCAGCAGCGGCGTGTAGGGCGGCTGGCCGATGATCGCCTCGGCGAAGCTGATCTTCAGGATGATGACGAAGGGCAGCAGAAAGAAGGCGAGCAGCCAGACATAGGGCATCGCCACCACGATGCCCCTGCCGGGCATCGGCAGGCGCAGGCGACGGCCGGCATCGGGCGTTGCTGCGGGCGTTTCGAGATCGGCCATCCGGTCGGTCCCTTCGGCTCGGGAAGAAGCAAGGAGACGGGCGGTGCGCCCCGGGCAGGGGCGGCCGTCAGGCCATCAGCACCACGGCATTGCCGGGATGCCACGAGATGTAGACCTCGTCATCCCACGAGATCTCGGGCTCGGCCAGGCGCAGCATGTTGTGGGTGGTGGCCAGCACCATCTTCCCGCTCGCCAGGCGCACGTGATAGGTCGACACATCGCCCAGATAGACGATGTCCTGCACCACGCCCTTATACACATTGGGCGTGTCGGTGGGGGCCGTCAGGCTGAGCCGGACCTTCTCGGGGCGGATGGCCACCCAGAGCGTCTGGTTCTCGGTCGCAGACACCCCGTGTGCGACCTGAATCCGGCCGCCGGTCTCCTCGCTGTCGATCAGCGCGCCGTCGGAATGTTCTTCGGCGACGTAGCCTTCGAACATCGTCACCGAGCCGATGAAGTCGGCGACGAAACGGCTGGTCGGGTACTCGTAGATCTCGTTGGGGGTGCCGATCTGGTCGATCCGGCCCGAGCGCATCACGCCGATCCGGCTCGACATCGTCATCGCTTCTTCCTGGTCGTGGGTGACCATGACGAAGGTGACGCCGACCGATTCCTGAATATTGACCAGCTCCAGCTGGGTGCGTTCCCTGAGCTTCTTGTCGAGCGCGCCCAGAGGCTCGTCGAGCAGCAGCAGCTTCGGCCGCTTGACCAGGCTGCGCGCCAGGGCCACGCGCTGGCGCTGGCCGCCCGACAGCTGGTCGGGCTTGCGGCGCATGAAGTCCTGCATCTGGACCAGCGTCAGGACGTCGGCCACCCGCTCGCGGATCTCCGCCTTGGGCAGCCCTTCCTGCTTCAGCCCGAACGCCACGTTCTGCTCCACGGTCATATGGGGGAACAGGGCGTAGGACTGGAACATCATGTTCACCGGCCGCTGATAGGGCGGCACCTGGGCGACGTCGACGCCGTCGATCAGGATCTGTCCCGCGGTCGGGGTTTCGAAGCCGGCCAGCATGCGCAGCAGCGTGGTCTTGCCGCAGCCGGAGCCGCCGAGCAGCGAGAAGAACTCGCCGCGATAGATGTCGAGCGACAGGTCGTCGACCGCGACGAAATCGCCGAAGCGTTTGGTGACGCCGACGATCCGCACATAGGGCACGGCATCGTCATCCGCCCAGGGCTGGGACGGGGCCGGCCGGGCGGGGCGCGTGGCCCGCTCGCGCTGTTCCATGGTCATCGGGAACATTCCCTCCGCAGGCTGCGGGATCTGCCCGACCCGGACCGACATCCCCATGTCCGGACCGGGCCGTCACTGCCGGAACGCGAACGGGGCGACCGCCTCGACCCTGTCGGACAAGACGACCGCCCCGATCGATCATGAAAGCTCAGCCTTCGCTGCCGCTGCGGATCCGGGTCCAGGCGCGGGTGCGGGCCCGCTCGTATTTCAGGTCGTGCGGGGTCACCACCCACAGCCGGTTCATCGTCTCTTCCGAGGGATAGATGCCGGGGTCGTTGCGCACGTCTTCCGAGACCAGCGGGGTCGCCTTGGCATTGGCGTTGGCATAGGCGACATAGTCCGAAATCGCCGCCGTCACCTTGGGCTCGAGGATGTAGTTGATGAAGGTGTGGGCGTTCTCGGGGTGCGGCGCATCGGCCGGGATCGCCAGCATGTCGAACCAGAGCTGGGCGCCCTCGGTCGGGATCACATAGACGATCTCGTTGCCGTTATCGGCTTCCTGGGCGCGGTCACGCGCCTGAAGGATGTCGCCCGAATAGCCCATGGCCACGCAGACCTCGCCATTGGCCAGGTCGTTGATGTACTGGCTGTTGTGGAACTTGCGGATATGAGGCCGGATCTTCATGTAGGCCTCGGCCACCTTGTCCACATCCTCGACCTTATGTCCGTCGGGATCGAGGCCAAGATAGTTGAGCATGGCCGGGAAGGTCTCGTCCGGGCTGTCCATCACCGAGACGCCGCAGTCGGCCAGCTTCGAGACCACTTCCGGGTCGAAGATCAGCCGCCAGCTGTCGAGCGGGGCGTTCTCGCCCAGCCGTTCCTTGACCATCTTGACGTTGTAGCCGATGCCGGTCGTGCCCCACATATAGGGCACCAGATACTCGTTGCCCGGATCGTATTTGGCCACCCGCGCCATCAGCTTCGGGTCGAGATTGCCGAAATTCGGAATCTTCGACTTGTCGAGCTTCTGATAGATGCCCGATTTCAGCTGGCGCGCCGCATAGGGCGCGAGCGTCGGACCGACGACGTCGTAACCGGAACGGCCGGCGAGCAGCTTCGACTCCAGCACGTCCTGGGTGTCATAGACGTCGTAATTGACCTTGATGCCGCTCTGCTGCTCGAAATTCGGGACCGTATCCTCGGCCACGTAGTCCGACCAGTTATAGACGTTCAGGACCTTCTCCTCGGCGGCCTGGGCGCTGCCCAGGGCGAGAAGCGCGATACCGGCGGCAAGGCCGGTTACGGCCGCAGAGCCGGTGGTCGGGCGACGGGTGCGTCGGTTGGTCATCGGGCGGCGCCTCATCCTTATCATGCGCGGGCGTCTGTCCGCGCTCGGTTCCGCAACGGCAGACCGCGGGCAGTCGTGACCGACCGCCGCCGCCTGCACTTCGGGGCGAGCCGGAGCACGGCGGGACACCACGCTCCGACCGGCATTTTTCGACAAGGCGCCCGCCGCGGTCAACCGCGGCCGGGGGAAGAGGGACGCCGCTCGTCACGTTTTCCGAAAAAATTCGTCTTGCAATGACGAACGATCAGACGTTGAGCAGCAGACACTCCCGTTCCCACGAGGAGATCACGCTGGAATAGGCGTCGTATTCGGCCTCCTTGACCGCGATCAGCACCTTCACGAAGCGTTCGCCCAGAAGCTCGACCAGCGGATCGCAATCGGCCAGCTGCGACAGCGCATCGGGCAGGTGGCGGGGCAGGCCATGGGCACGGACATAGGCCGATCCGCGCAGCGGTTCGGTGGGCGTCAGCCCCTCCATCATGCCCAGATAGCCGCAGGCCAGGCTGGCGGCGATGGCGAGATAGGGATTGGCGTCCGCGCCCGGCACCCGGTTTTCGATCCGCCGCGCATCGGGCTCGGAATGCGGCACGCGCAGGCCGCAGGTCCGGTTCTCATAGCCCCAGTCGACATTGATCGGCGCATCGGAATGGCGGATCAGCCGACGGTAGCTGTTCACATTGGGCGCGATCAGCGGCATCACGGCCGGCAGGTATTTCTGCAGGCCGGCAATGAAGCCGTAGAGCAGTTCCGAACTGGCCCCGCCTTCACCGACGAACAGGTTCCGGCCGGTTTCGACATCGGTCAGCGACTGATGGATGTGCATGGCACTGCCCGGCTCGCGCTGCATGGGCTTGGCCATGAAGGTCGCATAGACCTTGTGCCGGATCGCCGCCTCGCGGACCGTGCGCTTGAACAGGAAGGTCTGGTCGGCCAGATCCAGCGGATTGCCGTGGTTGAAGTTGATCTCCATCTGTGCGGCACCCGCCTCGTGGGTCAGGGTGTCGATGTCGATCTCCTGCGCTTCGCAGAAGTCGTACATCTCTTCGAACAGCGGATCGAACTCGTTGACGGCATCGATGCCGAAGGCCTGGCGCCCGGTCTCGGGCCGGCCGCTGCGGCCGACCGGCGGCTCCAGCGGATAGTCGGGATCGTGGTTGATCTTGACCAGGAAGAATTCCAGCTCCGGCGCCACCACCGGGGCCCAGCCCTTGTCGGCGAAGCGCTGAAGCACCCGGCGCAGCACGTAGCGTGGGGCGATGTCGCAGGGGCGGCCGTCGAGATAATAGCAGTCGCACAGCACCTGGGCGGTGGCGTCGACATACCAGGGAACCTTGCGGATGGAATTCTCGTCGGGCTTCATCCAGACATCGGGCATCGCCTCGTCGGTGATGTCCTCGTCGGGGTATTCCCCGGTGACCGTCTGGGTGAAGACCGGTTCCGGCAGCCGGAGCCCGTGGCTCGTCAGGCTGCGGACGAATTTGTCGGCGGGCAGGATCTTGCCGCGGGCCACCCCGCTCAGATCCGGCACCAGGCATTCGATTTCGGTGATCGCGTTGGCTTTGAGCCAGTCCGCAAGGCTGTCCATGAACCACCCGAAGCTGAGAGAACCCCGCATCCGGTGCCATGCGCCCGGCGCCGCCCGCCTCCCCACGAAGGCGCCGTCATCCGGCCGCATGCCGTGCTCCCGCCGAAGGGCAGCCGGATCGGGCCGGCCGTCGGGGAGGACGTGGATGCGAGGGGCCTGTCCGCCGGGTGCGGTGGGCGCGTAAGGGGGGCCGGGCGGCCGGAAAAACCTGAAGAAGAACTGGACCGGGCGTCCGGACGGTGGGCCTGGCGGACCGACACGTTACCCATCAAGGATAAGCCGGCCGCGATCGGGCTGGCAAGGGGCCCGCAAAGCCGGTGCCCCAAAAGAAACAGGGGACCAGCCTGCTCGGCTGGTCCCCTGAATGGCGCACCGGGGAAGATTCGAACTCCCGACCCCCAGATTCGTAGTCTGATGCTCTATCCAACTGAGCTACCGGTGCGTATCCGTCCTCATCTTCGGTGGTGTTCGGAGCGTCGTCCGGGCCACCTCGTCGGGACGGGCGGAACTTAAGGCGGGGCGGCGGGGAATGCAAGCGAAATGTGGCGATTTCTTGAACCCCCCGCCATGCCGGCGTCAGACGTGATGACAGGCGGCCAGGCGCCCCCCGGCAACGGGCTTCAGCTCCGGGCGTTCCGTGCCGCAGCGGGCCGTGGCGCGGGCGCAGCGGGGCATGAAGGCGCAGGCCGGCTTCGACTGGCCGGCCGCCTGGGGCTGCAGAGCGGGGCCCTGATCGGCCGTCTGGCGGGCACGTCGCCTGCGGCTGCGGGCGGGATCGGGCACCGGCACCGCCCCCAGCAGCATCTGCGTGTAGGGGTGGGCCGGCGCGCGGAAGATCTCGGCGGTCGCACCGGTCTCGACGATCCGGCCCAGATACATCACCGCGACCCGGTCGGTGACATGGCCGACCACGCCCAGATCGTGGCTGATGAACAGATAGCCCATGCCGACGGCCGCCTGCAGGTCCATCATCAGGTTCAGCACCTGCGACTGTACCGAGACGTCGAGCGCCGAGACCGCCTCGTCGGCCACGATCAGCTTCGGCCGGGTGATCAGGGCCCGGGCGATGGCGATGCGCTGGCGCTGGCCGCCCGAGAACTCGTGCGGGTAGCGGTCGGCATCGGTCGGGCGCAGACCCACCTGGGCCAGGGCCTCGGCAACCCGGCCGGCGCGCTCGCCCCGGGTGCCGACATGCAGCCCCTCCATCGGCTCGGCGATGATCCGCTCCACCTTGTGGCGCGGATCCAGCGAGCCGTAGGGATCCTGGAATACCATCTGCAGGTCGCGGCGCCGCTTCAGCAGGTCGCGGCCTTTCAGCGCGAACAGGTCGTCGCCGTCGAACCAGACCTTGCCGGCGCTCGGGGCTTCCAACGCCACCACGGTGCGGGCCAGGGTCGACTTGCCGCAGCCCGACTCACCCACGATGCCGACGCTTTCGCCCGGCGCCATCTCGAGATCGACACCGTCCAGCGCCCGCAGCACCGGCGGTGCCTGGGTCAGCCGCTCGCGCGGCAGGCGGTATTCGCGCACCAGCCCCTGAATGCGCAGCAGGGGCGTCCGGGCGGCATCGGCTGCGGGCCGGGAGGCAGTCTCGGCAGCGATCATGCGGCGAACTCCGGAATATGCTCACCCTTGGCCACCGGGTGGACGCAGGCGACGCCGTGATCGGGGGCAAGCGGCACCCAGGGGATGTCGCCGGCACAGGCGGCATCCGACCGCGGGCAGCGGCCGGCGAAGGCGCAGCCGGGCGGCAGGCGCCGCGGATCGGGCACCGTGCCGGGAATGGTCGCCAGCCGCGGCCGGGTATGGGCCGGACCGTCGCCATCGGCCGCATGTTCCAGCCCGTGGGCATGGGGAATGGCGGCGAACAGGCCGTGGGTATAGGGATGGCCCATCTGCGCGAAGAGCGGCTCGGTCGGCGCGGCCTCGACGATCGATCCCGCATACATCACTGCGGTCTTGTCGACCGTCTCGGCGATGACGCCCAGGTCATGGGTGATCAGCACCAGCCCCATGCGCATCTCTTCGACCAGCTCCACCACCAGATCCAGAATCTGGGCCTGGATGGTGACGTCGAGCGCGGTGGTCGGCTCGTCGGCGATCAGCAGCTTGGGCTCGCAGGCAAGCGCTGCCGCGATCATGACGCGCTGGCGCTGCCCGCCCGAAAGCTGGTGAGGATAGAGGTCGAGCGGGAAGCGCTTCGCATTCAGCCCCACCCGTTCCAGCAGCCGCCGGGCGCGGCCGTCGGCTTCGGCCCGGCCGATGCCCAGATGCAGGCGCATGCCCTCCGAGACCTGCTGGCCGATGGTCTTGACCGGGTTGAGCGCGGTCATCGGCTCCTGGAAGATCATGGCCATGTTGCGGCCGCGGCGCTTGCAGAGTTCGGGCTCGGACAGCCGGGTCAGCTCTTCGCCGGCCAGCCGGATCGATCCTTCGACCATCGCCTTGTCGGGCAGCAGGCCCATGATGGCGAGCGCGGTCATGGATTTGCCGGAGCCGCTTTCGCCCACCAGGCCCAGCATCTGGCCGGCGGCGACGTCGAAACTGACGCCGCGCAGGATCGGCGCCGGGCCGTCGGGCGTGGGCAGCGTCACCCGGAGATCTGCGATCGAGAGCAGAGGCTCGTCGGTTGCGGTCATGGGGCTGGCGGTCCTTCAGGCACGGGCAGGGTTGGAGGGATGGGCGGGGGTGGCGAACCGGAAGCCTGACATCAGCGGGCCCGCCGGAGTTTGGGGTCGAGCACGTCGCGCAGGCCGTCGCCCAGCAGGTTCAGGCCAAGCACGGTGAAGACGATGGCGAGCCCCGGGATGATCGCCAGCTGCGGCGCCATGTAGATGAAGGTCTGCGCCTCGTTCAGCATCCGGCCCCAGCTGGGGGTGGGCGGCTGGGTGCCGAGGCCCAGATAGCTGAGGCCAGCTTCCGCCAGGATCGCGAGGGCGAACTGGATGGTCGCCTGCACGATGATGATCGACAGGATGTTGGGCAGCACATGATGCAGCGTGATCCGCACCGGTCCCTTGCCGGCGAGCCGCGCGGCCATGACGTATTCGCGCGACCAGACGGCGAGGGCGGCACCACGGGTGATGCGGGCGAAGACCGGCACGTTGAAGATGCCGATCGCCAGGATCGAATTCACCGCGCCGGGGCCGAGCAGGGCGGTGATCATCACCGCCGAAAGCAGGGCCGGGAAGGCGAAGGCGAAGTCGCTGAAGCGCATCACCAGCTCTTCGATCCAGCCGCGCCGGGCGGCGGCGAGGCAGCCGAGCGCGGTGCCGATGGTCAGGCCGATGCCGACCGCGACCACGCCGACCAGGATCGAGTTCTGCGCCCCGGTCATGATCATCGACAGGATGTCGCGGCCGAACTGGTCGGTGCCGAAGAGATTGGCCGCCGACGGCGCCTGCAGACGGGCGCGGACATTCATCTTGGTCGGATCGAGCGGCGTCCAGAACAGCGAGGTCGCCGCGATACCGAGGAAGAGCAGGGTGATCACGCCGCCCACGACGAAGTTCCGGCTGGCGAGGGCCCGGCGGAAGATCTCGGCGGCGGCCGAGGGGCGGCGGATGGTGACGGTGGTGGTCTGGCTCATGGGATCCTCCACCGGCTCAGAGCATGTCGCCGCCGCGCCGGAGACGCGGGTCGAGGGCGGCATAGGACAGGTCGACCAGGAAGTTCACGAACACCACCACGGCGGCGATGACCACCACCAGGCTCTTGACCGTGATCAGGTCGCGCTGGGCGATCGCCTGGAAGATCAGCCGGCCAACGCCCGGCAGGGCGAAGACGTTCTCGATGATGATCGTGCCGGCGAGCAGCGACGAAATCTGCAGGCCGAGAATGGTGACCACGGGGATGAGCGCATTGGGCACGGCATGGCGCCAGAGCGCCGCGCGCCGGTCCAGCCCCTTGGCGCGGGCGGTGCGCACATAATCCTCGCGCAGCACTTCCAGCACCGACGACCGGGTGATGCGCGCAAGGATGGCGGCCTGGGGCAGGGCGAGGGCGATGGCGGGCAGCAGCAGCGCGCCCAGTGCCGGGCCGATACCGGCATCCCAGCCGGGGAACCCGCCGGCGGGCGTCCAGCCCAGATTGACCGCGAACAGGATGATCAGCAGCAGGGCGAACCAGAAGTTCGGCACGGCCACGCCGATCTGCGAAAAGCCCATCACGCCCACATCGCCCAGCTTGTTGTGGTTGCGGGCGGCAAACACGCCGAGCGGGATGGCGATCAGGGTGGAGAGCGTGATCGCGAACAGGGCGAGCGGCACGGTGATCGCGACGCGATCGGCCAGCAGCTCGGTCACCGGCACGCTATAGGTATAGGAGCGGCCGAAATCGCCCACGATCATGCCGCCCAGCCAGCCGAAGAAGCGGTCGGTGAGCGGCTGGTCCAGCCCGAGCTGTGCGCGCAGCGCCGCCACCGTGTCGGGCTCGGCATTCAGGCCGAGCATGACCGAGGCCGGATCGCCCGGCAGGATTTCGAGCACGACGAACACGACCGTTGCAGCGACCAGCAGGGTCAGCATCAGTGTGATCAGCCGTCGGAACAGGAACAGGGCCATGGAGCCGGCGCGTCCTCGGGTGGAAGTGTCGGTCTGGAAGTGATGGTGCCGTCGGGCAGGCGGTGCGGGTCGCCCTGCGGCCGGATCAGTCCGGCCGCAGGGCGGGGACCGGTCACTCGGTCCAGTGCACCTTGGTCAGGTCGTTGACCTGGAAGGGACGGTTGGTCCACAGGCCTTCGACCTTGGCGTTCCACACGCCGTACTGCGGCAGCTCGAACAGGAAGGCGTTGACCGCATCCTCTGCCAGCATCCGCTGCGCATCGCCATAGAGCTTGATGCGCTCATCCTGGTCGGTGGTCGTGTCGAGCTTTGCCATCAGCTCGTTGAACGCGGGGTTCTTGTAGTTGAAGTAGTAGTTGTCGCGGGCATAGATCCCGATGTCCATCGGCTCGGTATGGGAGACGATGGTCATCCCGTAAGCCTTGTTCTTGAACACCTGGTCCAGCCACTGCGCCCATTCCAGCGGCACGATTTCGGCCTTGATGCCGACCTCGGCAAGCATGGCCGCAATGATCTCACCGCCGCGGCGGGCATAGGGCGGGGGCGGCAGCATCAGCGCGGTCTTGAAGCCGTCCGGATAGCCGGCTTCGGCAAGCAGCGCCTTGGCCTTCGCCGGATCGTAGGGATAGCGGTCGGTCAGGTCGACATAGCCCGGCGCACTGGGCGAGAAGTGGCTGCCGATCGGCGTGCCGTAGCCGAACTGGCCGTCGATCACCGCCTGGCGGTCGATGGCATGAGACACCGCACGACGCACCCGGATGTCGTTGAACGGCTTCACGCCGTTGTTCATCGCCAGGATGGTCTCGCCTTCGGTGGTGCCGATCGCGACCTTGAAGCGCGGGTCGGCCTCCAGCTGGGGCAGGTTCTCGGGCGCCGGGAAGTTCGAGAAGGCATCGAGGTCACCCGCCAGGATCGCCTGCAGCGCGGCGGCCGGATCGGCGATGAACTTGATGGTGGCTTCCTTCAGCGCGACCTTGTCGCCCCAGTAGTCGTCATTGCGGACCAGTTCGACCCGGTCGCCCTTGACCCACTGCTTGAACTTGAACGGGCCGGTGCCGACCGGCCGGGTCTTCTCGGCTTCGCCGGCACTCTCGGGTGCCACGATCGCGGCATCGCCCCAGGTCAGGTTGAACAGCATCTGGCCGGCCGGCTTCGACAGCTTGAGCACGACCGTCGAGGCATCCGGCGCCTCGATCGCGGTGATCGGCGCGAACAGGCTCTTCTGCGCGTTGACGCTGTTCGGCGCCATCGCCCGCTCGAAGCTGAACTTCACGTCGGCCGAATCGAAGGTCGTGCCGTCGTGGAATTTGACGCCCTGGCGCAGCTTGAAGGTATAGGTCAGGCCGTCATCCGAGATGGTCCAGCTTTCGGCCAGCAGCGGCTGGATGTGCCCGCCCTCGTCCAGACGGACCAGACCCTCGAAGACGTTGATGAAGACGACCTCGTCGATCGCCGCCGCGGCACCCGCGGTCGGGTCGAGATGCGGCGGTTCCAGCACCGCACCGATCGAGAAGGTGTCTTTCGCGGCGAAGGCCGCGGCCGGCCCGAAGGCGACCGCCGTGCCAAGAAGCGCCGCGGCGAGCCACGGCTTGATGGTGCCCATGTTTTTTCAGCCTCCCTGCGCGGCCCGATTGAGCCGATGCCCGTGAACGGACCGATAGCCGGGATACCGTCCCAGCGTCTCGGCCGCATAGACGCCGCGGGTCAGGGCACGGGCGACGCAGTCGGCCGCGTGCATGCCGAGCCGCGCGACGTCCACCACCGGATTTGCAAGCGGTCGCTTGCCGGTGGCGAGGACGAAGATCGTATCACCGTCGAACGGCGTGTGCATCGGGCGCACCGCGCGGGCATAGCCGTCCTGGGCCATGATCGCGATGCGCTCCGCCTCTCCGCGGGTCAGATCCGCATCGATGGCGACGATGCCGATCGTGGTGTTGCCGCCGGCCGCTGCCGCGGCGGGGTCGCCGCCGTCCAGATCCGCCGGCATCTTCGTCGCCCCGGCCGCCCTCTCCCCGGCAGCCGTGGTGTCCAGCACCTCTCCTGGCACGCCTGGGCGCCCCGGGGTGAAGGTGAAGTCGTGGGTGGAAGGCTTCGCCAGCTGATGCAGCGGCTGCCCGCCGAACTCGTCGTCAATCTCGTGGGGCCAGGCCCAGAAGCAGGGCGTGCCCGGGATGACGGGCGTGCCGAACGCATTGCAGGCGACCAGCGCCCCCACCGTGTGGCCTTCGGCCGTCACGATCGATGCGGTACCGAGGCCGCCCTTGTAGGCGCCCGCCTTGGCGCCGTAACCGGCACCGGCATTGCCCTCGGCGACGGTCGTGCCAAGCGCGTCCATCGCCTGGCCGGCCAGCGCCCGATAGGGCGGCTCGGCGCCCCAGTTCTTGTCGCCGCCATTGACCAGATCGAACAGGATGGCCGACGGCACGATCGGGATGATCGCCTCGCCGATCTGCACACCCCGGCCCTGGGCCGCCAGCCGCGACATCACCGCCGAGGCGGCATCCAGCCCGTAGGCCGACCCGCCCGACAGGACGACCGCATGCACCTTCTGCACCATCGATGCCGAATTGAGGGCATCGGTTTCGCGGGTGCCGGGGCCGCCGCCGCGCACATCCACCGCCGCCAGCATCGGCTCGTCCGGCACGATCACGGTGACGCCGCTCCACAGCCGGTCGTCATGCGCCTGTCCGACCTTGATGCCGGGGACGTCGGTGATCGCGTTCAGCGGACCGGGGCGGAACTGGGTCATGTTTCGGGAAGCGCTCCTGAAAATCGAGAGGGCGGAACGGTTTCGGGACCAACGGCGACGGCAAGTCCCGACATGTGAAGGCCGCCTGTCGGCAGGCTTCGTCCGATTGTTTCCCCCCTTCATCAAGTCGGGAAGCCTAGCGATACATTTTTTCCCGGTCAACTCTTTGGAAAGATTTGATCTTGTTTCTTCTCGTGGATGTTTCGTTTCTGATATTGTCTTGAGGATTTCTGGTGGCCTATCGTGCCGCGACATCATCGTCAGAGGCGCGGAACGTATCGGTGAGCAGCAGGTGCAGCGCACTGTGATCGAGCTCGCCGCGGCCCTGTTCGACCAGCCGGGCGAAGGCATCGCGGACCAGGGTCGATGCCGGCATGGCCAGACCATTGGCATCGCCCAGCCGGGTGGCCTGCACCATGTCCTTCAGATGGATGCGGCACTTGCCGCCCGGGACCAGATTGCCCGCGACCATGCGTTCGCCGTGCTGACGCAGAATGGTGCCGTCGGCGAAGCCGCCGATCATCGCCTCGCGCACCCGGGCCGGATCGACGCCGGCCGCCTCGGCCAGCGCCAGGGCTTCGGCCACGGCCTGGATCACCACGCCGACCACCACCTGGTTTGCCGCCTTGGCGACCTGGCCTGCGCCGGGTCCGCCGATCCGGGTGATGCGGCTGCCCAGCACCTGCAGCACCGGCAGGGCCGCGTCGAAGGCCGCGTCTTCCCCGCCGGCCATGATCGAAAGCGTCGCCGCCTCGGCGCCGCGGGTGCCGCCGGAAACCGGGGCATCGATCAGGCTGGCGCCGCAGCCCTCGGTCAGGCGGCGGCCGATATCGGGCGTCGCCAGCGGGTCGGTGGTGCCCATGTCGATCACCACCCGCGGTGCGGGATGGGCCGCCGTGATGCCGTCGGCGCCGAACAGCACGGCTTCGACCGCCGTGGTGTCGGTGACGCAGATGATGGCGATGTCGGCGCCGGCGGCCGCCTCGGCCGGGCTTGCGGCGGCGCGGGCACCGGTCGCCGCCGAGACCTCTTCCGCTGCGGCCGGGCTGCGGTTCCAGACGGTCAGCTCCGCCCCGGCACGGGCAAGGTTGACCGCCATCGGCCGGCCCATCAGCCCCAGGCCCAGCATGGCGATCCGCCGGCCGTCGAGGCGGGGACGGTCGGCCGTGCCCTCGGCCGCGGGCGAGGGCGGGGCGAAGCGATCGGTGGCGCTGGTCATCTGTGGGCTCCGGCAGGGTGGGGGCAGGACAAGGGGCGGTACATGTCGCGGGGCGACGGATCACCGCATGATGGTATAAGCTCGGCCCCGGGCTCAACGACGGCTTCATCCGCTGGTCCGGATGGCGGCCGTCCCTGACAGAAACCGAGGATGCGATGACCGGGCATGTCGTGACCACCGAAGCCGAACTCGATGCACTTTACGGCACCCCGGTGGAGGCGTCGCTGATCAAGGAAGTCTCAGGGTTGACCGCGCCCTATCGCGCCTTCGTCGAGGCGGCCCCGTTCTTCGCCCTCGCCACCGTCGCGGCCGAGGGGCTCGACTGCTCGCCGCGCGGCGACCCGGCCGGCTTCGTGCGGGTGCTGGACGACCGGACGCTGGCCATCCCGGACCGGCGCGGCAACAACCGGATCGACAGCCTGCGCAACATCGTCCGCGACCCCCGTGTCGCCCTGATGTTCCTGATCCCCGGCAAGGGCGAGGCGCTGCGGATCAATGGCCGGGCCCGCATCTCGACCGATCCGGCACTGTGCGAGAGTTTTACGGTCGACGGGCATCTGCCCCGCACCGTGATCCTGGTGGCCATCGACACGGTCTATTTCCAGTGCGCGCGGGCGCTGATCAGGTCCGGGTTGTGGACCCCCGAAACATGGCCGGTCACCGAGACCCTGCCCACCGCCGGGCAGATGCTGAAGGCGGCCCGTCAGGATTTCGACGCCGCCGGCTATGATGCCGAGGCCGTCACTCGCCTGCCGCGCACCCTCTATTGATCCGGCCGGGGCAGACGGGCAGGGGACGGGATCGATTTTTCCGGCAGATTTTTCGCGTCCCTCAGCCGATGCCCCGTCATCGGCCAGGGTATTGAGCCCACGGGATTTTCCGGTCACGGCGGGTGCATTGCGGAAAGACGTTGCATCCGCCCCGCCATTATGGCTAAACAACGGGCCTTGCGGCTGACCGGGGCTTCGTGCACGCTGCCGACGTAGTCGGTTTGCGCCGTCTGCGCCACAAGATGTGGTAGCCGCCTCGAACCCGACGGCAGGCCGCCGCACCGCTGGAGTGACGATGAACTCGTGCTCCTGCGGAGGTCCGGCAGGTCGTTGTGTTCTCGCCCCCACCTTCGCGCCAGCGGCGGTGTCCCTCGAGACCGCCGCCGGGATCCGCGGCCCGCAGCCGCCCGCCCAAGGAGGCGATCGAGCATGTCTTTCATCATCGCGGAAGCCGAAGACGTCGTGGCCAATCCTCTCGATCTCGTTGAACAGATCGTCATCGCCAACGAATGGCCGTTCGACCGCCAGACCGAAGACGAGATGGCCGTCGAGATTACCGGCAAGTTCTGCGACTTCCGCCTCTGGTTCGCCTGGCGCCCGGAAACTGCCGCCCTGCATCTGTCCTGTGCACTGGACATGAAGGTGCCGGCCGGCCGCCGCGCGAACATCTACCCGCTGCTGGCGCAGCTGAACGAGCGCCTGTGGCTGGGCCATTTCGATCTCTGGACCGAGGAATCGGTGCCGCTGCTCCGCCACACCCTGCTGGTCCGCGGCGGTCCGCTGACCCCTGAGCATGTGGAAGAGGTGGTGGACATCGCGGTCTCGGAATGCGAGCGCGCCTATCCCGCCTTCCAGTTCGTGATCTGGGGCGGCAAGACGGCCGACGAGGCCATCACCGCCGCCATGTTCGAAACCGTCGGCGAGGCCTGATTCCCGATGACCAGCGCATCCGAAGCCGGGACGGCCGGTCAGCTTCTCGTGATCGGCGCCGGCCGGATGGGCGGGGCGATGATCGAGGGCTGGATCGCCCGTGGCCGCGATCCGCACAGCATCACCGTGATCGACCCCTCTGCCGACGGCCGGGCCCGGCTGCAGGCCCGCGGCGTGCGCGCCGCCGCCGATGCCGATGCAGTGGCCATGCCCGATGGCGGTTTCGACGTGCTGGTGGTGGCGGTGAAGCCGCAGAGCTTCGAGGCGGCCCTGCCGCCCGCGGCCCCTCTGGTCGGGGCTGAGACCCTGGTGGTCTCGGTCGCCGCCGGCAAGACGGTGCAGACCCTGCGCGACCTGCTCGGCCATCCGCGGAAGGTGATCCGGGCGATGCCGAACACCCCTGCGGCAATTGGTCGCGGCATCACCGGCTGCTATGCGGTCCCCGAGACCGAGGGCGGTGATCGCGCCCTGGCCGAGGCACTGCTCTCGGCCGTGGGCGAGGTGGTCTGGATCGAGGATGAAGGGCTGATCGATGCGGTGACCGCCGTTTCGGGTAGCGGACCGGCCTATGTCTTCCACATGATCGAGGCGATGACCCTGGCCGGCGAAGAGGTGGGGCTGCCCCACGAAACCGCGCGCCGGCTGGCGCGGGCGACCGTGATCGGCGCCGCAGCGCTGGCCGATGCCTCGCCCGAGACCGAGACCGCATTGCGGGAAGCCGTCACCAGCCCGGCCGGCACCACCGCCGCGGCCCTGTCGGTGCTGATGGACCGGCAGGCGGGGCTGCCGCCGCTGATGGCGCGCGCGGTCACTGCCGCACGCGACCGCGGCCGGGAGCTGGCAGGCTGACGATCCGGGCTCGGGAACCTTGGGTTGAGAGACGAGGGGCGGCTGCGGCCGCCCTTTTTCGTGCGCCCGATGGGGGAAAATCAGGGCCGCATGACGGACCGGCCCACGCATGGGTCTTGCCCCGCAGCCCGGTTCGGGTCACTAATCGGCAAAGCCCCACAAAAGCGGAGCGCCGGAGAGATGACCCACGCGATCAACGGCATCGATCATGCCATCATCGGTGTCGCCGACCTGGAAGCGGCACGGGAGCGGTTTCGGCGGCTTGGCTTTGCCGTCACCGACCGCGGACGCCATGTCGGCTGGGGCACGGCGAATTACTGCGTCATGTTCGACGACGACTATCTGGAACTGCTGGGGTTGATCGACCCCGCCGCCTTCACCAACGGCCTGGATCGTTTTCTTGAAAAGGGCGAGGGCGGGCTTGGCGTGGTGTTCTCCACCCCGGATGCCGAGGCCTCGCACGCCCTGCTGGGCGCGGCCGGGCTGGTCGCGCCCGAAAATGCGCTGCGCAATCTGGGCCGGGTGATCGAGAACGGCCCGGATGGCGGCCCGGTGGAACTCGCCTTCCGCAACGTCCATCTGGCGGACGGGGCCACGCCGGGCATTCCGGCCTTCCTCTGCCAGCATCTGACGCCCGAGAAGATGCGCCGCCCGGACTGGCTGGCCCATCCCAACACCGCCCGCTGCATTCTGTCGGCCACCATCGTGGTCGACGATGTGAACGCGGCCACCGAGGCCTATTCCCGGTTGTTCGGCAGCGGTGCGGTCACCCCCACCGATACCGTGATCGCGGTGCATACCGGCCGGGGGGTGCTGATGTTCGCCACGCCCTACGACCTGCCCAATCTGCATCCCGATCTCGACGACGAGCCCCGCGCCCATGATCACGGCCTGGTGGCGCTGCAGATCGGCGTCGCCGATCGCGACCGTACGGCGGCCGTGCTCGAGGAGAACGGGGTGGCCTTCGATCGCGAGCAGAATGGCGATCTGATCGTCGGCCCCGAAGAGGCCTGCGGCGTGCTGATCGAATTTACCTCCGTCTGACCGACGGATTTGCGCCGGAACGTGACAAAGGGCGGCCCCGTCGAGGCCGCCCTTTGTCGGTTCAGGCGCGGGATCTTCAGATCGGCGGCCGGCGCGGCCCCGACAGGCGACGGTCCAGGAAGCGCAGGGTCACCTCCATGGCATAGCGGGCCTCTTCCGGCCGATAGTCCGGGCGGGCCTCGCAATTGAAGCCGTGGCCGGCCTGCGGGTGGACGTAGATCTCGGCACCGGGCGCCATCACGCGCAGCTTGTCGGCGGTGGGGCCCGCCGGAATATGACCGTCGCGCCCGCCCAGATGGACCAGCAGCGGCGCCACGGGCTTGATGCCCTCGTCCAGATATTTCGGCACCTGGCCGCCGTAATAGCTGACGGCGGCGTCGATCGACAGCTTTGCGGCGGCCAGATAGGCGAGGCTGCCGCCCCAGCAGAAGCCGACCACGCCCACGGGGAAGGCGGCGCCGTGGCGGGCACGCAGCCGATCCACCGCGGCGGCGACATAGGTCAGGGCCTCGTCGTCGGGCACCTGGCCCTTCAGCTCGATGCCGCGCTTCAGGTCTTCGGGGCCATAGCCGAGTTCGGTATCCGGCGCGACCCGGTCGAACAGGGCCGGTGCCACCACCTCATAGCCCGGCAGGGCAAGGCGATCGGCCACGCCCCGGATATGGGCATTCACCCCGAAGATCTCCTGCAGGACCACCAGGCCGGCCCGTGCGGGCTGGCGGGGCGTGGCATGCCAGGCCGAGATCGACGTGCCGGTAGCGGCATCCAGACGGATGAACTCACCCATGTGCGAAACCTCGTGACGATGTTGCGGCGGGGCTCCGGGACGCTCCGGAGCCTCCTCTCAGATACGACATGATGTTGGGGAACGGAAGAGACGGGTATGCCGCAACCAGGATTGACACCGTCTGGTCGCATGACCGGCTGCCCCTCTGCCGTCATGATGGCTTAAGAGATCTTCGGAAGAAGACCACCGCTTGCTGCAGAAGATCTGCACGGCCGGCGGTCGACGATTATGGATCGGACGGCACCCGTGGAGACCGGACCCTTTGAGAGGGGATCTCTTGGTCGGAGCACGGGACTTATGGGTAGTCAGACGATGACGGCGGCCGCGCAGTCGGGCGGGCGCCACGAACGGAGCATCGCCGAGGTCGCGGCCGAACTGCTGGGCTTCGCGCGGGCGATGGATGACGGCCGGCTGGACTACGACCGGCGGTCGGTCAGGCTGACCTTCGGCAGCGCCAATGGCGACGGGATGCTCGCCGTGATCGTGATCCTGGCGGCGGTGTCCCTGGTGGCCGGCATCGTCTCGCTGTTTCTGATCAACGATCTGGCGCTCCTTGGTCTTTCCCTGCCGGATTGGAGCTTCTTTGCCCTGGCCCTTGTCCTGCTCTGCCTGGCCCTCTGGGCGGCGCCGCGCTCGGGCACGCATTTCGATCTGCGGCAGCGGGCCGTGATCCATGGCGGGGCAAGCTTGCCTTTCGACCGGATCCTGCCCGCCCAGCTGGAGCTGACGCCCGATGACGACGGGGTGGCGCTCAGCCTGGAGCATCCGGATCTGAACCGGCGCCTGGCGCATTTCCCTGCAGCGAAGATGGAGGCGGCGCAGGCCGTCCGGGCACGGCTGGTCGAGCTGCTGGAACGGCGGCTGCCTTTCACGCGGCCCGCAGCCTTCACGCGGCCTGCAGGCCCCGCCTCTGCACCCCGGCAGACCACCGGCGCCGGGACCGGCCTTTCCGCTGATCTTCCGAAAGCGCCGGGACGTCTGACCCCGGTCCAGGGCTGGATCATCGGCGCCGGCGCGATCTTTGCCCGCGCCAACGGCCACCCGGTCGACCGGCTGGGAGAGGTGTCGGGGCCGCTCGGGGCGCTTGGCCGGCGCAAGGCCGTGGCGCTGCTGCGCGAGGGCTGGGGTATTGTGGGCGGCGAGGATGTCGACGGCCAGGTCATGTCCCTGATCACCCGGGGGCATCGCGAGGATTTCGGCTTCACCGCCCGTGTTGCAGAGCTGTCTGAAGGCGAGCGGGTGCGCTATGGCCGGGCCCTCCACGCCCTCACCGACAGCGGGCTGGCGGATGATCCCGCCGCCCGGCAGCGGGCGCTCGCCGACCTGATCGCCCTGCGCTACGGCCCCCAGGGCCTGCAGGTGATGGGCGGCGTGCTGCGCCGTGCTCCCGAGACCGATCCTGCCGTGGTTGATCTGGTGGAGACCGCCATGCTGGGCCCGCTGTGGGATCCCGAGGTCGATGCGGACGAACTCGAACCCCATTGGGCGCGGGCCCGCGAGATGGTCGGGACCGAATTCGGCGACGAGGGGCTCAGCGCCTTCGATGCCTGGCGCGCGGCCTTCACGCGCGACGTGATCGAGGTTCCGGGGGCGCTGGAGCTCTATGTCCAGCTCCGGATCTTCCTGCACCAGCTGGCCGATCCCGACTTTCCGGCCGAAGAGCTGGGGCGGCTGCGGCTTCTGGAGGCCGCCGGTCCCGGCGCCGTCACCCATGACCGTCACATGGCCTGGGATTTCGGCCGGGCATTGATGCTGATCCGCTGGGGTCACATGGCCGGCTGGATCGACGCGGATGATGCCTGGATGCGGATGCTGCCGATCGCGCGTGAGATCCAGAGCGCCTATGGCTCGTGGACCGATATGGCTGCGGCCTGTCTGGAGGGGCGTGCATTGTGGTCGGGCGGCAGGGACGGCGACCAGCCGGCTTTCGAAAAGGCTGCGGCTGAACTTGAAGCCGATTCCGACAGCCCGTGGAACCGGCTCCCCTGGGATCTGCCGCTCGAGAAGGACTGGTGATCGCCGCTTTCGGTCCCCGACATGCAGAACGCCCGGCATGACCCCATGCCGGGCGTTCTCTGTTCCGGACCCTGCGTTCGGGCGGCACGCCGCCCTCAGACGCCGATCGAACCCTCAGACGTTGAACAGGAAATGGAAGACGTCGCCGTCGCGGACCACGTATTCCTTGCCTTCCATGCGCAGCTTGCCGGCGGCCCGGGCTTCGGCCTCGCCGCCGCAGGCGATGTAGTCGTCGAAAGCGATGGTCTCGGCGCGGATGAAGCCGCGCTCGAAATCGGTGTGGATGGCACCGGCGGCCTGGGGGGCGGTGGCGCCGCGGCGGACCGTCCAGGCGCGGGCCTCCTTGGGGCCGACGGTGAAGAAGGTCAGCAGGTCGAGCAGGCCATAGCCGGCGCGGATCACGCGGGCGAGGCCGGTCTCTTCCAGGCCCAGCGCTTCCAGGAAGTCGCGCTTCTCGGCCTCGTCGGAGAGCATGGCGACCTCGCTCTCGATCTTGGCGGAGACCACGACCGCGGCAGCACCTTCGGCCTCGGCCTTCGCGAAGACCTTCGCCGACAGCTCGTTGCCCTCGGCCGCAGCACCTTCGTCGACATTGCAGACATAGAGCACCGGCTTGGCGGTCAGCAGCTGGAGCAGCTGGAAGGCGCGGCGCTCTTCGGCCTCGATCTTCACCGTGCGGGCCGGGCGGCCCTCTTCCAGCGCCGAGAGAACCCGGCCGATCAGCTCCGCCTGGGCCTTGGCGTCCTTGTCGCCGCCCTTGGCGCGCTTTTCGATGCCGGCCATGCGCTTCTGCAGGCTTTCGAGATCGGCGAGCATCAGCTCGGTCTCGATCGTCTCGGCATCGCGCAGCGGATCGACGCCGCCTTCGACATGGGTGATGTCGTCATCCACGAAGCAGCGCAGCACATGGGCGATGGCGTCCACCTCGCGGATATGGGCGAGGAACTGGTTGCCGAGGCCTTCGCCCTTGCTGGCGCCGCGCACCAGGCCTGCAATGTCGACGAAGTCGAGCTGGGTCGGGATGATCTGCTTCGAGCCGGCGATGGCCGCAAGCTTGTCGAGGCGCGGATCCGGCACCATCACCCGGCCGGAATTCGGCTCGATGGTGCAGAACGGATAGTTCGCCGCTTCTGCCGCCGCGGTGCTGGTCAGCGCGTTGAACAGGGTCGACTTGCCGATATTCGGCATGCCGACGATGCCGCATTTGAAGCCCATGGGATTACTCCTCGCCGCCGGTCGCACCCGCGGGCGGGGCACCCGCGGCATCCGGCTTCGCCGGCTTTGCCGGCTTCAGCGGTTTCGGCGGCCGGACGGCACCCGCAACCTTGCTCATATAATCGCTCTCGCGGCCGGCCAGCAGCAGCGGCAGATGCACCGCCACCGCATCGGTCAGATCGCGGAGCCAATCCTGTTCGGCCCTGGCGAAATCGCCCAGCACCCAGCCATGGACCCGGGCCTTGTCGCCCGGATGGCCGATGCCCAGCCGCACGCGCACGAAATCGGCCCCCATATGGCGGGTGATGTCGCGCAGGCCGTTATGGCCGGCATGGCCGCCGCCGGTCTTCACCCGCATTTTCGAGGGGGCGAGGTCAAGCTCGTCGTGGAACACGACGATGCGGCCCGGCTCGATCTTGTGGAAGCGGGCGGCCTCGGCGACCGAACGGCCGCTCTCGTTCATGTAGGTGAGGGGCTTGAGCGCGATCGCGCGCTCGGGGCCGATGCGGCCTTCGGAAATCTCGCCCTGGAACTTGCGGCGCCAGGGGGAGAAGCCATGGCGGCGGACAATTTCGTCCACCGCCATGAAGCCGATATTGTGGCGATTGCCGGCGTATTCGGGGCCGGGATTGCCCAGACCGACCAGCAGCCACATGATCGTCAGGCCTCTTCGTCGCCTTCGGCCTCACCGGCGTCCTCGGAGAGGCCGGCCGGCGCCGCGATCGTCGCGATGGTGAAGTCGCGATCGGTGATCGCCGGGCGGGTGCCCTTCGGCAGCTCGACGGCGCTGATGTGGATGCTGTCACCGATCTGGGCGTTCGCCAGGTCGACGGTGATCGACTGCGGGATCGCGTCGGGGGCGCAGATCAGCTCGACCTCGTGACGGACGACGTTCAGCACGCCACCCTTCTTGATGCCGGGGCAGATCGCCTCGTTGACGAAGTGCACGGCCACTTCGACGCGGATCTCGTGGTCGCCGGTCAGGCGCAGCAGGTCGACATGCAGCGGCACGTCGGTGACCGGATGGAGCTGCACGTCGCGGGCCAGCACGCGGATGCTCTCACCGTCCAGCTTCACCTCGATCACGGTCGAGGCGAGGTCCGGGGTACGGTTGAAGAACAGGCCGAACTCGCGGGCGTTGAACGACACCATCTGGGCGGGCTGCTTGCCGCCGTAGATCACGCCGGGGACGAGGCCGTCACGGCGGGCCTGACGCGCGGCCCCCTTACCGCCGCGGTCACGCGCCGTCGCATTCAGCACGGGCTGAGTGGTCATGAGGATGGTCTCCTGCTGGCCGGCGGCGCCTGTCTGTACGGCCCGCCGGGGGGTTATGCCGGTTCGCTGATGCCTTGGTCCGGAAATACGGCAGGGCGGGCCTCCAGGGGTGCCCGCCCTCGATACCGTCAGGTGTCCGGGACGTCAGTCGAACAGGCTGGACACGGAACTTTCGTCGGCAATCCGGCGCATCGCCTCGCCGATCAGCGGCGCGATGCTCAGGCTGCGAATGTTGCGGGACACGCGCATCGCCTCGGTGGCGGCGATCGAATCGGTCACGATCAGCTCTTCCAGCGCCGAGGAGGTGACACGGGCGACGGCGCCGCCCGAGAGCACGCCGTGGCTGACATAGGCCTTCACCGAGCGGGCACCGTTCGCCATCAGGGCGGCGGCGGCGTTGCACAGCGTGCCGGCGCTGTCGACGATGTCGTCGATCAGGATGCAGTCCCGTTCCTCGACATCACCGATGATGTTCATCACCTCGGACACGCCGGCGCGCTCGCGCCGCTTGTCGACGATGGCGAGATCGGCATCGATGCGTTTGGCGACCGCGCGGGCGCGCACCACGCCGCCCACGTCGGGAGAGATCACCATCAGGTTGCGGCCGGCCGACTTCTCCTGAATGTCGCGCACGATCACCGGTGCTGCATAGAGATTGTCGACCGGGATGTCGAAGAAGCCCTGGATCTGGCCGGCATGCAGGTCCAGCGTCAGCACGCGGTCGGCGCCGGCGGTGGTGATCAGATTGGCGACCAGCTTGGCCGAGATCGGCGTGCGCGGGCCGGGCTTACGATCCTGGCGGGCATAGCCGAAATAGGGGATGACGGCGGTGATGCGGCGGGCGGAGGCGCGCTTCAGCGCGTCCAGCGTCACCAGCAGCTCCATCAGATTGTCGTTCGCCGGGTGGCTGGTCGACTGGATGACGAACACGTCCTCGCCACGGACGTTCTCCAGGATCTCGACGAACACTTCCATGTCGGAGAACCGGCGGATATTCGCCTTGGTCAGGGGAAGGTTCAGGAACGTCGCGATGGCTTCGGCCAGCGGCCGGTTGCTGTTGCAAGCGATAACCTTCATCGACACTGCCCCGCGATGATCTGTCCGACTGTCCGGATGAGGAAGGTGAGGACGCACGTCCCGCCCGTGGGATCATTCCCGTAGGCTTTGCATGCCGATGGTCGGTTCAACCTTTGGTCGCGCCGGCCGTCCGTGCGAACTGTGCGAGAAAAGGCAAGCGACCGCAAGACGTTGTTCGACGTCCTCCGGGCCTGCCTTTGCGCGGGCGCAAAATAGCAAGGCGTCTCGAAGCTGTAAACATGCAGGCGGCGGGGGGCGCGTGCCCGCCCGCTGCATGCATGGCCGGAATGACACGGTACCGCCGCCGGGTACGGTCAGTCCGGGTCGGGCTGGCCGACATAGATCACCACCGCCAGGATCGTGATGTAGAACCGGAAAGCCGGTGCCTGGCCGTTCCAGGTGGACGACTGCCACATGGCGAACCACTCGCCGCCGATCACCATGAAGCCCACGAACCAGACCAGAAAGCCCATGGCGGCGCCGAAATGGACCATCCGCTTGGCGCGGCCGAATTCTCCGGCCGTGCCGTTGACCCGGCGCAGCATGGCGATGCCAGCCACGGCGAACAGGGCCGCGGTGATGCCCTCGCCGGCGATGATCGCCCAATAGCCGATATGCCAGAAGATCGGATCGGTGATCGCCCGCCACATCAGCGCATTGCCGGGGAAGGTGTCGTCCATCGCCAGAACGTGAGACACGAAGGCGAAATTCGATCCGTAGTCGGTCAGATTGTTGAAGGTGACGAGGAAGGCGAAGGCCGAGAGGCCAAGCACCATCACGATCTTGGCCACACGCGACGCAGCAGGCATGAACGCTCGCTCCCTGGGACCGGGCGGTTTACCCCCGGTCCGGACACTCCTGACCGGAGGTCCCTGTCCCGGAACGGGGTCCGCCTCACATCATTATGCAACTGGCCATCATGCCCAGAAGCAGCACCAAGGTGAAGATGATCAGATAGGGCACGCGTGCGGCTTTCTTGTGAGGCGCCGGCCGGGTGGGTCGGGCGGCGAGCAGGTCGGGCGGCGAGCAGGTCAGGCGGCGAGCAGGCGGAAGCGGTCGACGTCGACCAGCCCCATATCGGTGATCTTGAGATGCGGGATCACCGGCAGCGGCAGGAAGGCGAGCTGCAGGAAGGGTTCGGCCAGGCGGCAGCCGATGGCGCGGGCGGCCGCACGCAGCGCCACCAGCCGGTCGCGGACATGGTCGGCGCCGGCATCGCTCATCAGCCCGGCGACCGGCAGGGCCAGATCGGCCAGAACCCGGCCATCGCGCACCACCACGAAGCCGCCGCCCATGGCGATCAGCCGGTTGACCGCCACCGCCATGTCGGCGTCGCCCGCCCCCACCACACAGATATTATGGCTGTCATGGCCGACGGAGGATGCGATGGCGCCGTCGGGGAAACCGAAGCCGGTGACGAAGCCGCGGCCGACATTGCGGTTGGTACCGTGGCGGGCGAGCACCGCGACCTTGAGCAGGTCGCGCGACGGATCCGCCCGGCGCTCGCCGCCCGCATAGGGCAGCGCCATGGTCAGGTGATCGGTGATCAGGCTGCCCGGGCGGATGCCGATCACCGGCGCCCCCGGCCCCTGGGCCGCCACCCGGAAGATGTCGGGGGTGACCGGCGGCAGCCGGACCGAGCCGAAGCCCACCGGCGCCGGCATGGCGCCATGGTCGAAGATCCCGTCTTCCACCACCCGGCCGTTGCGGATGACGGTTGCGACCGCGCAATGGTCCAGGTCGTCGAGCACGACGATGTCGGCCCGCCGGCCCGGGGCGACCAGCCCCCGATCCTTCAGCCCGAAGCCCTGGGCGGCCGACCAGGTGGCGGCGCGATAGACGGCGCCCGCCGGCGCGCCTGCCTTGATCGCCGCCCGGATCAGATGATCGAGATGGCCCTCCTCGGCGATGTCGAGCGGGTTGCGGTCGTCGGTGCAGAAGGCGAAGAAGGGGGAGTTGCGCCAGTCGAGCAGCGGTGCCAGCGCGGCCACGTCCTTCGAAACGCTGCCGTCGCGGATCAGCACCTGCATGCCCTTGCCGATCTTCTCCAGCGCCTCGGCACGGTTGGTGCATTCGTGGCAGTTGCGGATGCCGCAGGCGAGATAGGCATCGAGGTCGCGCCCCGAGAGCAGAGGGGCATGACCGTCGATATGGGTGCCGTCGAAGGCGGCCAGCTTGTCCAGCACCTCGTCGTCCAGATGCAGAACGCCCGGCACATTCATGAACTCGGCAAGGCCGATCACCGAGGGGTGGTCGCGGAAGGCGACCAGATCATCGGCGCTCAGTCGGGCGCCCGAGGTCTCGAGCCCCGTCGCCGGCACGCAGGAGGAAAGCTGCACCCTGAGGTCCAGGGCCGTGTGCAGGCTGGCATCCAGGAAATAGCGCAACCCCTCGGTGCCCAGCACATTGCAGATCTCGTGAGGGTCCGAGATGGCGGTGGTGGTGCCGCGGGCCAGGGCCAGCCGGTCGAATTCGGCCGGCGTGACGAGCGTGCTTTCGACATGGACATGGGTGTCAATGAAGCCCGGCACGATCACCCGGTTGCGGGCGTCGACCTCGCGCCGGCCGCGATAGCCGGGGCCGACGCCGACGATCATGTCGCCGGTGACGGCGACATCGGCCATCTCCAGCGCGCCGGTCGCAAGGTTCAGCACCCGGCCGCCGCGGATCACCAGATCGGCGGCCTCGCGGCCGAGCGCCTGGTCGATGCGGCGCTTCAGCACGGCCTTGGTGTGATCGCGGGTCGCGTGGGGAGCCCCGGTCTCGCGGGGGGCGGCGCTGGCCATCGGCTTTGCCTCCGGATGCATGCGGATATCCCTGCGACCGCATGAAAGAGCCGCGCGGGGTTCGGTGGAATCTGGTGTGGCGGGGCGTGGCCGGCAAGCGGTGGCCCACCTCCGGCACCCGCTTATGCCCCCGGCACCCGCTTACGCCTGGTCGAGAAGGACGATCGCCGAGACCTGGCGGCCGTAATCCGCCTCTCCCCGGTGTGTGGTGCGACGATAGGAGAACAGGGTGTCGGTGGCGCCATAGGTGTCGGTACCGATGGCGTCCGCCGTGATCAGGTTCCGCCTCAGCCGGGTGAGCAGATAGCCGGGCAGATCGAAATGCAGCCGGTCGTCGCGTCCCGGGCTGAAGAACCCGGCCGCGGCCGGATCGGCGGCCATGGCGGTGTCGCGCAGTTCCGGCCCCACCTCGTAGCTCGGGCCGGCGATGCAGGGGCCGATCACGGCACGGATGCGGCTGCGGCTGGCGCCCAGCGCCTCCATGGCCTCGATGGTCGCGTCGGTGGCGCCGCCGACCGCGCCCTTCCAGCCGGCATGGGTGGCGCCGATCACCCGGGCTTCGGCATCGGCGAACAGCACCGGCGCACAATCGGCGGCCAGCGCGCCGAGGACGATGCCCGGCAGCCGGGTGACCATGCCGTCGGCATGGGGGCGGCCTTCGGCACCGCGACCGGCTTCGGGATAAAGCGCCAGCCCGTCTTCGTCGACCGTGATCACCCGGCGGCCATGGACCTGGTGGTTGGTCAGCAGGTGCCGGGGCGCGGGCGTCAGTGCTGCAGCCACGCGGCGGCGGTTCTCCGCGACCGCGGCCGGGTCGTCGGCACTGCCCGGGCCACAGTTCAGGCTGGTATAAAGGCCGGTCGAAACGCCGCCCTGCCGGCCGAAAAAGCCGTGGGCGATGCCGGGCAGGTCGAGCAGATCGTGGTGGTCATGGGGCGGCCGGTCATGCATGAGGGACTGGGGCATCAGGTTGCCTCCTCGCGGGGGGCTTAAAGATCGGCGTCGAAGCCGGGCACCGGTGCGAAGCCGGGCGGTGCCGGCCGGCCGGGTGGTGTCAGGGCCAGCACCTTGAACAGGCGCCCCATCTCTTCCGGGGCCGTCAGGCGCTTCAGGGCGGTGGCGATCTGGGCGCGTTCGCCGCCGTTGCGGGCAGCGCGGGCCAGGCGTTCGGCACGGGCACCGATGCCGAGCCGGCCCAGAAAGCTGCCCTGATCGACGGGGCCATGGGCCAGGGCGCCGCCTGCGGCCGCGGCCGCGGCCAGACGCTCGAAATCGACATGAACGGTCAGGTCGGCGCGCCCCGGTTCTTCCAGCGGGTCGGCATGGGCATGCGCCTTCACCGCCTGGAAGGTGTCGCCGGGGGCACTGATGCCATGGCCGTAATCGACGATCAGCGCTGCACCGCCGAGCGCGGCAAGCCGGGTGCCGATGGTGCCGGCGATCGAAATCGATGCCGGCTGGACCTCGGCGATCGCGCCGGCCGGGATCTCGGCCAGCGAGGCCCGGGCGATGCGGGGGGTCAGCAGGGCTGCGGCCGGGCTCGGATCCGGCGACAGGCCATAGCGGAACCGTCCCGGGCGGTCGGGATCGAGGTCGATCATCCGTTCCGACCACAGGCCGTCGGGGCGCCGGACCAGCTGGCGGACCGGCAGGGCATCGAAGAACTCATTGGCGATCAGCAGCAGCGGCCGGTCATCGGGCAGGCCGTCGACCGTATCGTGCCAGACCGGCGGCCGGGAGAGGCCGGCATCGGCGACCGCCTGGGCCTGGGCCTCACGCAGGCGCGGGCTCTGCTCCACGAAATGCAGCGACACCCGATCCAGAAGCCCCGGCATCATCTTCATCGCCCGAAGCGCGTCGGCCATCAGCGTGCCGCGGCCGGGGCCGAGTTCGGCGAGCGTGACCGCCGGCGGCTGGCCGGCTTCATCCCAGGCGACCGCCAGCCAGAGCCCGACCAGTTCGCCGAACATCTGGCTGATCTCGGGGGCCGTGACGAAGTCGCCATCTGCCCCGAAGGGCTCGCGGGTCGTGTAATAGCCGTGCTGCGGATGGCCGAGCACCAGGCCCATATAGGTGCCGAGGGTCATCGGGCCGTCGACGGCGATGCGTCCGGCGATGATCCGGCCGAGTGGGGTATCCGCAGGGGGGAGGGGGGTGGCGTCGGTCATTCGCGGCCCGGTCCGGTCGCGGCGTCGGTCCGGCCGCGGGCGCGGAGCACCAGATAGACGCCGATCAGGAACATGGGCAGGGACAGCAGCTGCCCCATGGTGAGGCCCGCAGCCAGAAAGCCCAGGAAGGCATCGGGCATGCGGAACAGCTCGGCGATCGACCGGGTGATGGCATAGCCCATCAGGAAATAGCCGGCCAGCAGGCCCGGGCGGGCCCAGGTTTCCCGGCGGCGGGCAATGAACCACAGCACGACGAACAGCAGCAGGCCTTCAAGCAGCGCTTCGTAGATCTGGCTTGGATGGCGGGGTTCCGGACCGGCCATGGGGAAGATCATGCCCCAGGGCACATCGGTGGGGCGCCCCCAGAGTTCGCCATTGATGAAGTTGGCGATCCGGCCGAAGAACAGGCCGATCGGCGCGGCCGCGGCCACCAGATCGCCCACGGTCAGCGGATTGACGCCCTTGGTGCGGGCGAAGAGGGCCAGCGAGACGGCCACGCCCAGAAGCCCGCCATGGAAGGACATTCCGCCCTTCCACACCATGGGGATCTCCAGCAGATGCTGGGCGTAATAATCCGGGCGATAGAACAGCACGTACCCGAACCGGCCGCCCAGGATGACGCCGAACGCGACCCAGACCAGCAGGTCGTCGATCGACCGTTCGTCCAGGCCCAGGGCGTGGCGCCGGGTCAGGCCCACAACATAGCGCCAGCCGATCAGCAGACCCGCGATATAGGCCAGGGCGTACCAGCGAATGGCGATCGGGCCGATGGCAATCGCAACCGGATCGATGTCGGGGAAGGTCAGGCCGGTCATCGGCAGCGGGCCTCGCGGAGGTTCGGGATCGGGTGTTGGCGGCAGTCTAAGGGGGGCGCCCCTGCCGCTCAAGCAGTGCCGCCCGAGAGTGTGTCACACGGGTGGTGACATCTTCGAGACCCGACGATAACTGCAGGCCGGGCATGTGAATGTGATACTGTTAACGAAGCGGTGACCATGTTATGGATCCGCAAGGTCCGAACCACGTGCGCCGCCCGTTCTGTCGGGTATCGCCGGAAGGCGCGGATCCTCAGTCCTGCAAGCCAATGTACACGTCCTCCAGGTCCGTGTCCGCCGGCCGGGCCGTCCGGGCGCAAGCCCGGTTTCCGGTCCTGTCTTCGGCCACCGGCCGTCCGGGAGATCGCCGATGCAGAGCAATAACCCCTTCTTCGACGACATGGCCCGTGTCGCCAGCGGTGCCATGAGCGGCTTTGCCGGTCTGCGCCAGGAAATGGACCAGCTGGTCCGCTCACGTGTTGAGCGGATGCTGGCCGAGATGGGCGCCGTGACCCGCGAAGAGGCGGATGCGTTGCGGGCACTCGCCGAAGGCCAGGCCGAGCGGATCGCGGCACTGGAGGCGCGGATTGCGGCGCTGGAAGCGGCGGCGGCTCCGGTCGCCGATGCTCCTGGGGCCGACGCTCCAAAGGCCGATGATGCCCCCCAGGCCGACGCTCCCCAGGCTGACGCCCCGGACGAACGGTCGGCCTCTTGACCGCGATGCCCGGTACCGGACTGGTGCCGGCCCGCTCCGGCATGGCCGCCGCCGCCCTCTGGGTGGGGGTGCTGGCGGTGTCGACCGGGGCGATTTTCGCGCGTCTGGCGGATGCGCCGGCCCTGGTGATCGCCACCGGCCGTCTCGCCATCGCCAGCCTGCTGATCCTGCCGCTGATGGGCATGCGTCATCGCAGTGCGATCCGCACGCTCGGCCGGCGCCATCTGCTGCTTGCGGTGGTGTCGGGCGCCTTTCTGGCGCTGCATTTCGCGACCTGGATCAGCTCGCTCTCCTACACCTCCATCGCCAACTCGGTGTTGCTGGTCAACACGGTGCCGATCTGGACCGCACTTGGTGGTCTCGTCCTCGGCATCGACCGTCTGGACCGGCGGGGCTGGCTGGCGGTGGGGCTTGCCGTCATCGGAACCGTCATCGTCTCTGCGCCGTCTGCCGATCTGACCGGCGACGGGCTTCTCGGCAACGTCCTGGCGCTGGTCGGCGGGGCGGCGATGGCGGCCTATCTGCTGTGCGGACGTGCCCTCAGGGCCAGGCTCGATCTCGTGCCTTATGTGATGCTGGCCTATGGTGTGGCGGCCGTGATCCTCCTTTCGGTCACGCTCGCAGCCGGCCTGCCTCTTCTGGGACACGGGACAGCCACATATCTGGCCCTTGTGGGAATGGCGCTTATCCCCCAACTAATTGGTCACAGCACCTATAACTGGTCGCTGAAGGCCCTGCCGGCGACGGCGGTGTCGATCTCTCTCATGGGGGAGGCGGTGTTCGCCAGCCTGTGGGGATGGCTTCTCTTTCACGAGAGCCTGCCACCCGCGACGCTCGGCGGTGGAGTTCTGGTTCTGGCCGGCATCGTATTGGCCCAGACCAGCCTCGACCGAACACGGCGCGCGCAGGACGGTGGCGCCTGAGGGAAGGATCCGGTCACCGGATTTCTGCCCGAGGGATTTCCACCCAGCCTGCGCCTGTCATGCGCGACGGTCCGGATCCCGGATACCTCCGCAGCTCTGCCTCCTTATTGACACTTGTTCCCGCCGGGTCTCGGACCCACGATCGAGCACATGGACGACGATCTCATCTGGAAAGCGCTCTCGGACCCAAGCCGCAGGCGCATCATCGAACTTCTTCACGCGCAGCCCCGCCGCACCGGCGATCTGGCCGCCTGCTTCGACGTGACCCGTTTCGCGGTCATGAAGCACCTCGACCTTCTGGTCGAGGCAGGTCTGGTCACGGTGGAACGGCGCGGCCGCGAACGCTGGAACCGGCTGGCGCTCGAGCGCCTCACGCCGACCGTCGCCGGCTGGCTTGCCCAGTTCGCGGTGGGGGCCGAAGCCGAACAGGGCAATCTGCCCGGTGCGGTCGAGGCCATGGCGATCGAGGCGGCCGTCGAGATCGACCTGCCCCGTCGGCGCGCCTATCAGCTTTTCGTCGAACAGGCGGAAAACTGGTGGCCGCGTGAGGGCGAGGGGCGGGTCCGCCTGGAAGCCGCAACCGGCGGCTGGCTCTATCTCGACCGCGGTCCCGGCCGGCCCCAGATGATCTGGGCCGTGATCGGCGATGCCCGGGCGCCGGCGGCGATCGAACTGATCGGTGCCTGCGGCCAGAAGGGCGTCGAAAGCGCCCGGACCCGCCTCGTCTTCGAAAAGGCGGGCAAGGGGCGGACCGTGGTCCATCTGCGCACCGATGCCCTGGTGACGCTGGATCAGGCGGGGCGAGAGCGCTATCGCGCGTTCTGGCGCCGTCTGCTGACCGACGCCTATGCGAGCTATGCCGATACACAGGCAGGCCCGGCGGAAGCGGACCTCGATCTCGAGGACGACGACGCCCATGGCGAGCCGCAGAGCGCCTGGGTGGCCGGCGCCATCCGCTGACGCTTGAGCGTCGTCCGCACTTGGCTCTAACCCCCGGCGGGCCGGACCATCATCCGGCACCGTCGGGGGTTCGTGTGTCTGCACGGAAGGCCGCCGGCCCGGTCGCGGGATTCTCCGCGCCGGCCCTAAATCGCTGATTTTTCCTTGACGATCGGGGCCGGCTCGCCTAAAGACACGGTCTCCGAAAGGTGCCCGGCCCGGGTGCCGCCATCGACGACGCCGGCGCGGCGCATCGTCCGAAGGTTTCAACAAGCGTCCGCCCGCTGAAGGTTTCCAAACATGGCCCGTCGTTGCGAGCTTACCGGTAAGCGTTACATGGCAGGCAACAATGTCAGCCATGCCCACAACAAGTCCCGTCGCCGCTTCAATCCGAACGTCCAGGACACCGGAATCTATTCTGACGTGCTGGGCCGTCTGGTCCGCCTGAAGGTTGCCGTGTCGACCCTGCGTTCGATCGAGCGTCGTGGTGGCCTCGATGCCTTCCTCGCCGGTGCCCGTGAGGTCGAGCTCTCGCCCGACGCCCGCCGGCTGAAGAAGCTGATCGTCGAGAAGCGTGCCGCTCGCGCTGCGGAGTTCGCCGCCGCCGAGTGACGCCGGAGCCCCATGCGGGTTCCGCCGCTCCAGTTCCAGAAGGACCCGCGCCGGAGACGGTTGCGGGTCCTTCTGCGTTCGAACAGACTATCCGGGACGGCGCAGTCACGTGCCGCCCCGTCACCCGACGGCCTGTATCGCCGTCCGGACGGCAGATGAACCGCCTGCCGTCCCTTTGGGAAAGAGAGACCATCTCCCATGGCTCATGCGCTGCACCGCCTCTGGCTGCCGATCCTGGCGATGACCCTTGCGGTCGTCGCCTCCAACATTCTGGTCCAGTATCCGATCAACGACTGGCTGACCTGGGGCGCCTTCACCTATCCGGCGGCCTTTCTGGTCACCGATCTGACCAATCGCCGCTACGGCACCGCATCCGCCCGCAGGGTGGTCTATGCCGGTTTCGCGATCGCGGTCGTCATGTCGCTGTGGTTCGCCGATCCGCGGATCGCGCTCGCCTCGGGCGCGGCCTTCCTGGTTGCGCAGCTGATGGACGTGACGGTGTTCGACCGGCTGCGCCGCCGGCCCTGGTGGCAGGCGCCGCTGATTTCGTCCTCGCTGGCCTCGGCTTTCGACACGGTGTTGTTCTTCACCATCGCCTTCGCCGGCACCGGCCTGCCCTGGATCAGCTGGGCGGTGGGCGATTGGGGGGTGAAGATGGCGATGGCTCTGGCCATGCTGGTGCCCTATCGCGCCCTGATGCAGATCCTGCTGCCGCTGCCGACGGATCCCGTGCACGAGCATGGCTGATCAGGCCTGGCCCGCCCGGTAGCGCCGCGGCTCCAGCCCCAGCGCGCGGATCCGCGAGGCGAGCGTGGTTGCCGGCAGGCCGAGCAGGGCGGCGGCCCCGTTCGGGCCGTAGACCCGGCCGCCACACCGGCTGAGGGCGGCTTCGATCATCCGTCGGTCACGGTCGCGGCGGCCGGCTTCGGTCAGCAGCTCGTCCTCGTCCCCGGCCAGGGCAGGCGCTGCGGGCGCCGCTGCCGGGCCGGCATGCAGGGCGGCGGATGGCTCCAGATCGAAGCGCAGCCGCCCGCCCCGGGCCAGGATCGCCGCCCGTTCGATCACATTCTCCAGCTCGCGGACATTGCCCGGCCAGTCATAGCCGGTCAGCCGCTCGACATCGCCGCGGGTCAGCCTGAGATCGGGGATGTTCAGCCGCCGGCAGGTCTTGGCCAGGAAATGGGCGGCCAGCAGCGGCACGTCATCCAGCCGCTCGCGCAAAGGCACGCTCTCGATCGGGAAGACGTTGAGGCGGAAATAGAGATCTTCGCGGAACCGGCCGCGGCGTACCTGATCCTTCAGGTCGCGATTGGTGGCGGCCACGATCCGCACATCCACCGCCCGGGTCCGCTCTTCGCCGACCCGCTCGAAATGGCCCTCCTGCAGCACCCGCAGCAGCTTGCTCTGCAGTTCCAGCGGGATCTCGCCCACCTCGTCCAGGAACAGCGTGCCGCCGTCGGCCAGGTCGAACCGGCCGACCCGGTCGCGCACCGCGCCGGTGAAGGCGCCGCGGACATGGCCGAAGAACTCGCTTTCGAACAGCTCCCGCGGGATGGCTGCGCAGTTCACCCGGATCAGCGGCCGGTGCGACCGGCGGCCGGCTTCGTGGATCGCCCGCGCGATCAGCTCCTTGCCGGTGCCGCTTTCGCCGGTGATCAGCACATTGGCATCGGTTGGTGCAACCAGGTCGATCTGGCGGGCGATCGTCTGGATGGCGGCGCTGCGGCCGATGATGTGGTGGTGGTTGACCTCGGTGCGGATCTCTTCCAGCAGATAGGCATTCTCGCGCTCCAGCCGCTCGCGTAGTGCGTCGACCTCGGCCAGGGCGGCATGCAGCCGTTCCTCCGCCTCCCGGCGGCTGGTGACGTCGCGGAACACGATCACGGCGCCGACCACCACGCCGCGATCCCGGATCGGCGTGCTGGTATATTCCACGCGGATCGGTCGGCCATCCTTTCGCCAGAACACCTCGTCGTCGATCTGCCGGACCTCGCCCTCACGGAAGGCAGCGTAGATCGGGCATTCATGCTCGGGATAGTGGCTGCCATCGGCATGGGTGTGATGGACCATGCCATGCATGTCGCGGCCGACCAGTTCTTCCGCCCGCCAGCCCAGCAGACGTTCGGCGGCCGGGTTGACGAAGGTGGTGTGGCCCTCGGCATTGATGCCGTAGATCCCCTCGCCGGCGGCCCGCAGGATCAGCTGGTTCTGCCGCTCGACATCGCGGAAGAAGCGTTCCACCCGCCGCCATTCGGCGATACCGCCCTTCAGATAGGCGTCGGCCTCGGCATCGACCTCGCGGCGGTGGCGTTCCTCAAGATCCGTGATGGTCAGCAGGACCAGCCCGGCGCCTGGCCCGCCGAGCCGCGCGCCTTCGTACTCGACCGCCACTTCGCTGCCGTCGGCACGGCTGGGGGCCAGGCCGCGGGTCACCGCCTGGCCCTGGTCCAGAACCGCTTCGGTGAAGACCACCAGCGCCGGCATCTGGCCCTGATGCAGCGCGCTCATCCGGCGCGTGGCCAGCACCTCCGGCGCCAGGCCGAACAGCCGGCCTGCCGCCGGATTGGCGTGCAGGATCAGGTCGGCCACGGGATCGAAAACCAGCATCGGCCGCGGGCTGGCGGCGATGATCGCCGCCGCCAGGGCATCGGCCCGGCGGGCGTGGTCGGATGGTGCTGCGGTATCGGGCATGGCGTCCTCCGGACAGGACCGGGAAGGGCGCGGGGGTATGTGGAAGCCTAGCACGAAACTTCGTGAAACCAACCACGATATCCCGTGGATCACGATATATCGTGGTCTCTCGCATCGGTCGGATCCCGGAAATTTATCGAATTATATCAGATAACTAGATGGATTTTGTCCGTCTGGCCCGGCGGTTGCAGAACAGAAGCCCGGGACGCGGCATCCCCCGCCTGCCGCCCGGCTGTTCAGACCGTTCATCCGTCAGGGAGTGACACATGACGATCAAGAGCCTCGGCGACGCCTTCGATCCGGATGTCGACCTCGGCCATGGCCGGCAGTGCGGCTGTGCCGCCTGCGCCACGACCTCTGCCCGGCCGACCTCCGCTCAATCTGACCCGGCGCTGCCCGTGGGTGAAGAGGCGCTGGTCGATCGGGTGGTCGAGAATGCGGTCGTCCGCTCCATGTTCGGCGGCAACGAGATTGCCCGGCGGTCGTTTCTGAAGACCGTGGGGGCGGGGGCCTTTGCAGCGGCGCTGGCCTCGGTTCTGCCGCTCGACCGGGTGAAGGCGGCGGTCAAGGACGGCATGACCGGCGGTGGCCCGCTCGAGAAGACGAAGCTCAACATCGGCTTCGTCCCGATCACCTGCGCCACCCCGATCATCATGGCCCATCCCATGGGCTTCTATGAACGGCGCGGCCTGGATGTGCAGGTGATCAAGACCGCCGGCTGGGCGGTGGCGCGTGACAAGTCGCTCAACAAGGAATACGACGCCTCGCACATGCTGACGCCGATGCCTCTGGCGATCACCATGGGGGCGGGCTCCACCGCCCAGCCCTTCCTGATGCCGGCGGTGGAGAACATCAACGGCCAGGCGATCGTGCTGCATGTCGATCACAAGGACAAGCGCGACCCCAGGGACTGGAAGGGCTTCCGCTTCGGGGTTCCCTTCGAATACTCGATGCACAATTTCCTGCTGCGCTATTACGTCGCCGAGCATGGGCTCGACCCCGACAAGGATATCCAGATCCGGGTCGTGCCGCCGCCGGAGATGGTCGCCAATCTGCGCGCCGGAAATCTGGACGGCTACCTGTCGCCGGATCCGTTCAACCAGCGTGCCGTCTGGGAAAAGGTCGGCTTCATCCATCTGCTGACCAAGGACATCTGGGAAGGCCATCCCTGCTGCGCCTTCGCCTGTTCCAAGGCCTTCGCCGAAGAGATGCCCAACACCTATGGCGCCCTGGTCATGGCCCTGCTGGAGGCGACCTCCTATGCCGCCGATCCGGCCAATCGCAAGGAGATCTCGGCCGCGATCGCGCCCGCCAATTATCTGAACCAGCCCGTGCCGGTGATCGAACAGGTACTGACCGGCCGCTTCGCCGACGGGCTGGGCCAGGTGCAGGACGTGCCCGACCGGATCGATTTCGATCCCTTCCCCTGGCATTCCATGGGGGTGTGGATCCTGACCCAGATGAAGCGCTGGGGCTACATTTCGGGCGAGATCGACTATCGCGGCATCGCCGAACAGGTCTATCTCGCCGCCGAGACCGGTGCCCGGATGAAGGAGCTGGGTCTGACCCCGCCCGAGGCCACTTACGAGCCCCACACCATCATGGGCAAGACCTTCGATCCGGCGGATCCCGAAGGCTATCTCGCCTCCTTCGCCATCCGGCGCAGTTGAGCCTGCCCTCTGGGAGACCCGGAATGATGCCGTCGCTCCGCATCCGTGCCGCGATCCTGTCGGTGGCAGTGCTGGCCCTGCTGCTGGGGGTCTGGGAACTCTCCGGCACGGCGCCCGCCGCCTCGGCGGCGCAGGACGAATATGCCCGGCTGATGGGCGGTGCCGACACCCAGGCCCGCCTGCCGGCCCCCTCCGACATCCTGACGCGTGCCTGGGAAGAGATATCGGATCCCTTCTACGATGCCGGGCCCAACGACAAGGGCATCGGCATCCAGATCGGCTATTCGCTCTACCGGGTGGCGGCGGGCTATCTGGCCGCGGCCGCCATCGCTCTGCCGCTCGGCTTCCTGATCGGCATGTCGCCGCTGGCCTATCGGGCGCTCGACCCGTTCATCCAGGTGCTGCGGCCGATCTCGCCGCTCGCCTGGATGCCGCTCGCGCTGTTCGTGATCAAGGACAGCCAGATGTCGGCGATCTTCGTGATCTTCATCTGCTCGATCTGGCCGATGCTGCTCAACACCGCCTTCGGTGTCGCCAATGTCCGGCGGGACTGGGTGAATGTGGCCCGTACCCACGAACTCGGGCCGGTCTCGACCGCCCTCAGGGTCATCCTGCCGGCCGCGGCACCCACCATCGTGACGGGGATGCGGATCTCGATCGGCATCGCCTGGCTGGTCATCGTGGCGGCAGAGATGCTCGTGGGCGGCACCGGCATCGGCTACTACGTCTGGAACGAGTGGAACAATCTCGATCTCACCAGCGTGGTGTTCTCCATCCTGATGATCGGTCTGGTCGGCATGGCGCTGGATGCGCTGCTCGGCGCGCTTGCCCGCGCCGTGGCCTATGCCGATTGAGGCGGAGAGAGAGGTATCCCATGACGAGCGCACGCCCCTTTCTCGACGTTTCGGGCCTGGCAAAACGCTTCCCCGCCCGGGGCGGCGGCGAGACCATGGTTTTCGAGCAGGTCGACTTCACCATGGATCGTGGCGAATTCGTCTGCGTGATCGGTCATTCCGGCTGCGGCAAATCCACCATCCTCAACATCCTGGCCGGGCTCGACAGCGCCTCCTCGGGGGCGGTGGTCATGGACGGCCGGGAAATCTCGGGCCCCGGTCTCGACCGCGGCGTGGTGTTCCAGAATTACAGCCTGCTGCCCTGGGCGACGGCGCTCGAAAACGTGGTCTTCGCCATCCGCGCCCGACATCGCGACTGGTCGCGGCAGCAGATCCGCGCGCATGCGCTCAGCCATCTGGCCAAGGTCGGGCTGTCCGGCGGGGCGGAGCACCGCAAGCCGGCCGAACTCTCGGGCGGCATGCGGCAGCGGGTCAGCATCGCCCGGGCCTTTGCGATCGAGCCCCGGCTGCTGCTGCTCGACGAGCCCTTCGGGGCGCTGGATGCGCTCACCCGTGGCACCATCCAGGACGAGCTGATCCGCATCTGGTCCGATACCGACCAGAGCGTGTTCATGATCACCCATGACGTCGACGAGGCGATCCTGCTTGCCGACCGGATCCTGCTGATGACCAACGGCCCGCGGGCCCGGATCGCGGAAAGCGTGGTCATCGATATCCCGCGGCCGCGGGCCCGGGACACCATCCTGCACGACCCGGCCTTCTATGCCATCCGCAACCACCTGGTCGAATTCCTGACCCGGCGCTCGCGGGAGCTGGCCGCCGGGGCCGGTGGTGCTGGCACCGGTGCCCCGCGCACCGTGCGCTTCGGCCGCGACGGCAGTGCCCAGGGCGTCGATGTCGTGCCCTTCCAGCGTGCCACCCGTTGAGCGGCTTCCCGGTCCGTTTCGTCGCACCCCGTTTCGTCGCACCCCGTTTCGTCGCACCCGTTCATCACGACCCGCAGCGAGGACCCCTCATGAACATGACCAAGACCTCCACCGATGCGCCGCTGTCGAAGGCCGATGCCACGGCGCTGATCCTGGCCGCCAAGGCGGCGCATGGCCTGACCTGGGAGGCGATCGCCGAGGGCATCGGCATGTCCCCGGTCTGGACCACCTCGGCGGCGCTGGGCATGAACAGCATGCCGGCCGAGAAGGCGCAGGCGCTGGTGGCCCTGCTCGACCTGCCGGCCGCCGTCGTGCCGGCACTGGTCGCATTCCCGACCAAGGTCTGGGATCAGGCGGTGCCCACCGACCCCGCGATCTATCGCCTCTACGAGATCGTCGGCGTCTATGGCGAGACGCTGAAGGAGATCATCCAGGAGAAGTTCGGCGACGGCATCATGAGCGCGATCGACTTCACCATGCATGTCGACAAGGTCGAGGATCCGAAGGGCGACCGGGTGAAGATCACCATGAACGGCAAGTTCCTGCCCTATAAGGCCTGGTGACCCGGGATCTCGACGGCATTTGATCGCATGAGGTTTCAGGCGGGTGTCGCGAGAGATCGCGGCACCCGTCAACCTTGTGGATAAAAACAAACAGTCTTGACTGTTTTTTTATAGAGTCGCAGTCTTGAAACATGACGCGACCGGCCGGGGAGAGGGAGATGACCGGTGCGAAGGTGCGGCGCACGCAGGAGGAGCGGAGCGCCGAAACCCGCGACAAGCTGCTCTATGCGACGCTCGACGTGCTGATGGAGGCCGGCCATGCCCGGTTGGCCACCCAGGCGGTCTGCGAACGCGCCGGCGTGTCCCGCGGCGCGATGCTGCACCACTATCCCACCCGCAGCGACCTGCTGGTTGCGGCGATCGAGCGGCTGCTCGACGACGAGATCATCGAGATGCGTGGCATGGCCGCCTCGGTGCGTTCGGGCGCGATCGGCCTGGACGCTTTCGTGGACGATCTGTGGCGGCGCTTCTCGGGCCGGCTGTTCTACATCACGCTGGAACACATCACCGCTGCCCGGACCGATGACGATCTGCGCGATGCGCTGCTGCCGGTGGTGAAGCGTTTCCATGTCGCGCTCGACGACATGTGGACCGAGTTTTTCGAGGCCCGCGGCACGGCCGACCGGGCCACGACCACCGTGCTCAATCTGACGCTCTGCCTGCTGCGCGGCATGGGCGCCCAGACGGTGCTGAAACCGGATCCGGACTATTATCAGGATCTGCTCAGGGCCTGGAAGACGATCCTCGCAACCCTTGTGGAGGGGCGGGGCTCAGGCGGCACGCTGGCGGGGAGTGTCGGCGTGTGAAATCCACCCGCAAAACCGATCGGCCTCTCAAGAAGGGCCGGCGGCAGCTCCCCGGCGGGGCGGCGGGTTCTCGGGATGGCAAGGAGAAGACAGGGATGGCAGGACGGATTGAGGCCCGCATGCGCCGGGCCGTGACGGCAGGCGTTTCGATCGCGGTGATGTCCCTCGCGCTCGGCGGCGCGGCGCAGGCAGAGACCGCGCCCTTCAGGATCGGGGCGCTGAACCCGGTCACCGGCGCCGGCAGCCCCTATGGCCCCGGCATGCAGAAGGCGATCATCCTGGCGGCGGACGAGGTGAACGCCGCGGGTGGCGCCTGCGGCCGCAAGCTGGAAGTTTCGGCCGAAGATACCCAGACCTCGCCCGAAGCCGCCGTGCTGGCGGTGAAGAAGCTGATCGAGGTGAACAAGGTCGATGCGGTGATGGGCACCTGGTCCTCGGGCATCACGCTTGCGGTCATGCCGATCACCACCCAGGCCGGGCTGCCGCTGCTGAACACGTCGGGCGCGCCGGCGATCTCCACCGAGGACAAGGCCGATCTGGTCTGGCGCTTCCAGGCGACCAATGACCGCTTCGGCCAGGCCTTCGCCAAGATCGCGACCGAGCGCGGCTTCAAGCGTCCGGCGACTATGGCCTATAACAACGCCTCCGGCATCGGCAATACCGAGGGCTTCACCAAGGCCTGGACGGCCGCCGGCGGCGAGGTCGTCTCCAGCGTGGTCTACGAGCCCAAGCGGCCGAGCTACCGGTCCGAACTGCAGCAGATTCTGGCGGCGAACCCCGACGTGATCGTCATGGGGTCCTATCTTCAGGACACCACCGTCATCCTGCGCGAATGGTATCAAAGCGGCCAGAGCCCGGATGTGAAGTGGATCATCCCCGGCTGGGCCGCCAATCAGCAGCTGATCGACGCGCTGGGCCCCGATGTGCTCGCCAATGTGATCGCGGTCGACAGCATCAGCAATGAGAGCGCACCGTCTTACGCCCATTTCGAGGCGGCCTATAAGAAGGCGATGGGGGCGGAGGCACCGGCCAATGTCTATGCGGCGATGACCTATGACATGGTGATCGCCTGGGGCCTGGCCATGCAGCAGGCCTGCCCCGACACGACCATTGCGGCGGTGAACGGCAGCATCCGGGCGATCGATGCCGCAGATGGCGCGCCGGTCTATACCTTCGCCGAGGGCAAGGCCGCGATCGAGGCCGGCCGCAAGGTGAACTATGAAGGCGCCTCCAGCCGCCTCTCCTTCGACCAGTATGGCGACGTGACGCCCGATTTCAGCCTGTCGGAGATCGATGGCGGCGCCTTCGTCCGCAAGGGCGTGGTCTCGTTCTGATCCGGACCGGCCGTGCCCGCCCGGGCGACGCTTCGGCGTGCCGGGCGGGTCGGCCGCCTCGTTCCGGCCTCCCGTTCCGGGGTCCCCATGGATACCGCCTATTATCTCAACCTGGCCTTCAACGGCCTGGTCGAGGGCTCGATCTATGCCCTCGGCGCGCTGGCGATCACGCTGGTTTTCGGCATCGCCCGCTTTCCCAACGCCTCCACCGGCGACCTGATGACGGTCGGCGCCTTCGGCGGCCTTGCCGGCACGCTGGCCGGGGGCGGGCTTCTGGGGGCGGCGATCGCCGGGGTGGGCGTCTCGGCCGCGGTGGCGCTCGCCTTCCATTTCCTGCTGTTCCGCAACCTGGCCCGGCGCTCGGCGGTGGCCTCGATGATCGCGTCGATCGGTCTCGCCTTCTTCCTGCGGTCGGCGCTCTCTTTCATCTTCGGCCATGATCAGCGGGTCTACGACCTGCCGCTGACCCGTGCGGTCCTGTTCGGGCCGATCCGGGTGCAGCCGACCGATCTGCAGGTGATGGGGGCGGCAGCTGCCGCACTGGCGGTGACTTTCGCCGTGCTGCACCTGACCCCGATCGGCCGCAGGATGCGGGCGGTCGCCGACAATCCCGATCTCGCCCGGGCCTCGGGCATCAATGCCGGGCGGGTGATGGCGGTGATGTGGCTGATGGCGGGCGGGCTGGCCGGGCTCGGCGGCGTTCTGCTGGGCGCCAAGACCGTGGTGACCCCCGAAATGGGCTGGGACCTGCTGCTGCCGGCCTTTGCCGCCACCATCCTCGGCACCATCGGCAACCCGATCGGCGCCGTTCTGGGCGGGCTGCTGATCGGCCTGGTGCAGGAGCTGTCCACCCCCTTCGTCGGCTTCACCTACAAGATCGGCATGGGGTTCGCGGTGCTGCTGCTGATGCTGATGATCCGGCCGCAGGGGCTGTTCGCCCGCAACGCGCTGGTTCGCTGAGAGAGGCCGCCCATGGAAAGCTATCTGGTCGCGGTCGCGGTGGTCACGGCGATCTACATGCTGATGACCTTCGGCCTGAACCTGCAATACGGCTTCACCGGCCTGATCAATTTCGGCCTGGTCGGCTTCTTCGCCATCGGCGCCTATACCAGCGCCCTGCTGGTGATGGCGGGCTGGCCCCTGCTGCTGGGCTTCGCTGCGGCGGCCCTGCTGGCGGCTCTTGCCGCGTGGCCGGTGGCGCTTTTGTCGCTGAGGCTCAGGATCGAGTATTTCGCCATCGTCATGCTCGGCTTCTCCGAGACCGTGCGCCTGGTGATCACCAACGAGCGCGCGCTGACCGGCGGCGTTCAGGGGATCCCCGGCATTCCATCGGCCGCCCAGGCACTGGGCGTGGAGGGCGTCGACGGCAATCTGCTGACCCTGATCCTGCTGGTCGTGGCGGTGATCCTGGTGCTGGCGGTCAACTGGCGCCTGGTCCACAGCCCCTTCGGCCGGATGATCCAGGCGATCCGCGACGACGAAGAGGCGGTGCGGTCGCTGGGCAAGCATCCGGGCCGGTTCAAGGTCACCGTGTTCATGGTCGGCAGCGCCTTCACCGGCCTCGCCGGCGCCTTCTACGCCCATTACGTCACCTTCGTGACCCCGGAACAGTTCGTCCCCCTGCTTACCTTTTATGTCTGGGTAGCGATGATCTTCGGCGGCGCGGGCCGGGTGGGCGGGGCCGCCATCGGCACTGTGGTGCTGATCGGTTTCCTTGAAGGCTCGCGCTTCCTGCGTGATGCCCTGCCGGGCGTTTCCGAAGTCGAGATGGCGAGCCTCAGGCTGGGGGTGGTCGGCGTTGCGTTGATGCTGCTGATGCGCTTCCGCCCGGACGGCATCCTGGGTGCGCCGTCGGCCGGCACGAAGAAGGGGGGCTGACCCGATGAGCCATCCTGACACCATCGCCGCCGCCGATCGTCAGCTGACGGTCGAGGGCGTTTCCAAAAGCTTCGGTGGCGTGCAGGTGCTGACCGATATCGGCTTCTCGGTGCCGGTTTCGGGGCTTTCGGGGCTGATCGGCCCCAACGGCGCCGGCAAGAGCACGTTGTTCTCGGTCGTCAGCGGGTTCCAGCCCGGCGATGCCGGCCGGGTCAGCTTTGCCGGCCGCGATCTCAGCCGGATGGGGCCGGTGGAACGGGTGCGCGCCGGGCTTGGCCGCACCTTCCAGGTGCCGCGGGTCTTCGCCAGCCTGAGCGTGCGCCAGAATCTGGCGGCGGCGGCCCCGGGGCAGACGGGCGAGACCCTGGCCGGCGTGTTCTTCCGCGGCGCCCGCATCCGTCGGCAGGAGGCCGAGATTGCCGGGCGGGCCGACGGCATTCTCTCCTTTCTGAACCTCACCCGCGTGGCCGACAAGCCGGCCGGCGGCCTGTCGGGCGGTCAGCGCAAGCTGCTGGAACTGGGCCGCGCCCTGATGGTCCGGCCGAAGATGATCCTGCTCGACGAGCCCTTCGCCGGCGTCAACCCGGTGCTGATCGAAGAGATCGCCGACCGGATCCGTGCGATCCGCGAGACCGGGGTCGACGGCAGCGGCGGCATCGGCTTCCTGATCGTCGAACACAACCTGCCCTCGCTTTCGGCCCTGGTCGAGCGGATGATCGTGATCGATCGCGGCCGGCTGCTGGCCCAGGGTACGCCCCAGGCGGTGCTGGCCGATGCCCGGGTGCGCGAGGCCTATATGGGGGGCGCGGTATGACCCGGCTGCTGACCGTCTCGGATCTTGCCGCGGGCTATGGCGAGGTCGACATCGTCTCGGGCATCTCGCTCCATGTCGATGCGCTGGAGATCGTGACCATCGCCGGCACCAACGGCTCGGGCAAATCGACCCTGGTCAAGGCGCTGATGGGGCTGCTCACCCGGGTGCGCGGCGAGATGCGCCTGGGCGATACCCCGCTGCCGGGCGTGCCGGCCGAAAAGCGTATCGGCATGGGCGTGGTCTATGTGCCCCAGGTCGAGAACGTCTTTCCGACCCTGACCGTTACCGAAAACCTGCAGGTGGTCGAGGGGGTGGCCGATCGCCGCCAGAGGATCGAGGCGATGTTCGACCGCTTCCCCGCCCTGGCCGAACGTCGCCGCACCCGCGCCGGCGCGCTGTCGGGCGGCGAGCGCCAGCAGCTGGCCTTCGCCCGGGCCCTGATGCCGGCACCGAAGCTGATGATCCTGGACGAGCCGACGGCGGCGCTGTCGCCTGCCCTGGTCCACGAGGTGCTGGAGCTGATCCGCGGCCTGCCGGCGCTGGGGGTCTCGGCCCTGCTGGTCGAACAGCGCGCCCGTCAGGCGCTGGCGATCAGTGATCGCGGCTACATCCTGGATACCGGGCGGGTGGTGATCCAAGACACCGCCGAACGCCTGCTTGCCGATGAACGCATGGCCGATCTCTATCTCGGCACCCATTGAGGATGATCCATTCATGACCTCCGCTTCCAAGGCCGCGCCCCGGGGGGCCGGCACCGTCTTCCGCAATGCCCGGGTGCTGGATGTCGTCGCCGGCCGCTATCTCGACGGCCAGTCGGTCTGGGTCGAGGGCGGGGTGATCCGCGCCATAGCCCCCGATGCCGACCGCATGGCCGGTGCCGATGCCGAGGTGATCGATCTCGGCGGCAAGGTGCTGATGCCGGGCCTGTGCGACGCCCATGTCCATGTCACGGCGATCACGCCCAACTTCGCCGAACTCGGCCGGATGTCGCCCTTCTACGTCACGGTCCACACCGCCGACGTGCTGAAGGGCATGCTGGAGCGCGGCTTCACCACCGTGCGCGATGCCGGTGGTGCCGATTGGGGGCTGGCCAAGGCGGTCGCAGAAGGCGCGCTGCCCGGTCCGCGGCTGCTCTATTGCGGCAAGGCGCTCTCGCAGACCGGCGGTCATGCCGACATGCGCGGGCCCGGCCAGCAGGAACTGGGCGAGTGTTTCTGCTGTGCGGGGCTCGGCCGGGTCTGCGACGGCGTACCCGAGATGCGCCGGGCCTGCCGTGATCTGATCCGCACCGGCGCTACCCATCTCAAGCTGATGGTCTCAGGCGGTGTCGCCTCGCCGACCGACCGGATCGACAGCACCCAGTTCGCGATGGAAGAACTCTACGCGGCAGTGGAAGAGGCCGAGGCCGCCAACATTCCGGTCATGGGCCATGCCTATACCGCCCGCGCGATCAACCGGGCGCTGGAGGCGGGTATCACCTCGATCGAGCACGGCAATCTGCTCGACGAAAGCTCGGTGCAGCTGTTCGTCGAAAAGGGCCGTTGGCTGGTGCCGACGCTTGCGACCTATTCGGCCCTGGCCGAAGAGGGGTTGGCGGCAGGCATGCCGGCCGATCTGCACCGCAAGGTCTATGACGTGCTGGATGCCGGCCGCGAGGCGCTGCGCCTGGCCCATGCGGGCGGGGTCAGGATCGCCTTCGGCACCGACCTGCTCGGCATCATGCATCGCCGCCAGCTGACCGAATTCGCCCTGCGGGCCCAGGTCCAGGCGCCGATCGACGTGATCCGCTCGGCCACCACCGTCGCGGCCGATCTGTTCCGCATGGGCGACCGCATCGGCCGGGTTGAACCGGGCCTGCTCGCCGACCTGATCGTCGTGGACGGCGACGTCCTTCATGACGTCGCACCCTGGTCGCGGCCGGACGAGACCATCCGACTGGTGATGAAGGAAGGCAGTGTGCTGGTGGCGCGGTGACCGGCACGTCCGGCGCATGAAAAGAAGAAGGGCGGGCCTCCGTGGAGGCCCGCCCTTCCGTCTTCGTGCCGGTGACGGTCGGTCAGTGTCTGAGGCGGGTGGGGCGGCCGCCGCGGCCGCCCTGGTCTTCGTCGAAGAGTTCGGCCAGCTGGTTCATCACCGTGCCGCCCAGCTGTTCGGCATCGACGATGGTGACGGCACGCTTGTAGTAGCGGGTGACGTCGTGGCCGATACCGATCGCAACCAGATCGACCGGCGACCGGCTCTCGATCCACTCGATCACCTGGCGCAGATGGCGGTCCAGATAGTTCGAGCTGTTGACCGACAGCGTGCTGTCGTCCACCGGTGCGCCGTCGGAGATCACCATCAGGATCCGGCGGTTCTCGGGCCGCGCCAGCAGGCGGTTATGGGCCCAGAGGATCGCCTCGCCGTCGATATTCTCCTTCAGCAGGCCTTCGCGCAGCATCAGGCCCAGATTCTTCCGCGCCCGCCGCCATGGCCAGTCGGCCGATTTGTAGACGATATGGCGCAGATCGTTGAGCCGGCCCGGCGTCTGCGGCTTGCCGCCGTCGAGCCACTTCTTGCGCGACTGGCCGCCCTTCCAGTCCCGGGTGGTGAAGCCCAGGATTTCGACCTTCACGCCGCAGCGCTCCAGCGTGCGGGCAAGGATGTCGGCGCTCATTGCAGCCACCGAGATCGGCCGGCCACGCATGGAGCCGGAATTGTCGATCAGCAGCGTGACCACGGTGTCGCGGAAGTCGGTGTCGCGCTCGCGCTTATAGGTCTGGCTGTAGAGCGGCTGGACCACGACGCGGGCCAGCTTGGAACTGTCGAGCAGGCCTTCGTCGAGGTCGAACTCCCAGCCGCGCGACTGCTTGGCCAGCAGGCGGCGCTGCAGGCGGTTGGCAAGCTTGGTGATCACGCCGTGCAGATGGGTCATCTGCTGGTCGAGCAGGCCGCGCAGGCGGTTCAGCTCGTCTTCGGTCGCAAGCTCGCTGGCCTCCACCACTTCGTCGAATTCGGTGGTGTAGGGGTGGTAGACGTCGGTGGCGGGTTCGTTTTCGTTGGAGCCGGGCGGCATCCAGGGGCGTACCCGGGACGAGCTGTCCTCGCCGCCGGCGCCGCTTTCGGAATCGGGGTCGCTGGCCGCCATGTCGGCATCGGCCTCGCCGTCGCCGGTCTCTGGCGCGCCCTCGCTCGACTGGCCGCTGTCGTCGCCGTCCTGCGACTGCTCGCCGCCTTCGCCGTCGGGCTGTTCCTGGGCTTCCGCCTCGGCCTGATCATCGGCCTCGTCGGGTTCGCGATCCTCGTCGAGTTCGCCTTCGGTCTCGGCCTCGATGTCGAGGTCGGACAACAGGTCGCGCACGCCTTCGGAAAAGCGCTTCTGGTCGGCCATGATCTCGGGCAGGCGGGCGAGATCTTCGCCGGCCTTGCTCTCGATCATCGGGCGCCAGTGCTCGACCAGGTCCCGGGCGATCTCGGGCGTCGGCACACCGGTCAGGCGCTCGCGCAGCAGCAGCAAGGCCGCTTCGCAAAGCGATTCCGGGCTACCATCGACCGCCAGACGCTGCGGCTGCTCGCGAAGCTGGTCTTCCTGCAGCCGGGCCAGATTGCCGCGCACGCCGGTCATGTTCCGCCCGCCCAGGGCTTCGATGCGCAGCTGCTCGCAGCTCTCGTAGAGCCGGCGGGACAGCTCACCCTGGGGCTGGCGGGCCATGTGGATGCGGGCGTCATGATGGCGCACGCGCAGCGAGATCTGGTCCGCTTCGCCGCGGATGCGGGCCACCTGCTGTTCCGGCAGGTTGCGCATCGGCGCGCGCAGGTTCACCCGGTCGCCGCGCAGCCGCGGCGGTTCGAAGGTGAAGGCGACTTCGAGCTGAGGCGTGCCCGCCATCGCCTTCACGGTGCTGGTCAGGGCACGTTTGAACTGCTCGACGGATTGCGGATCGTTGCGCTTGCGCATGTCCCTCAACCCATGTGGCGGATGCCGGGGACGTGCAGCTCGGTGCCGAAGCAGCGCTGATAGTATTCGGCGATCAGCGGGCGCTCCACCTCGTCACACTTGTTGAGGAAGGTGAAGCGGAAGGCGAGCTGCAGATCCTTGAAGATCCGGTAGTTCTCGGCCCAGGTCAGCACCGTGCGCGGCGACATGACGGTCGAGATGTCACCGTTGATGAAGGCGCTGCGGGTGAGGTCGGCCAGGGCGACCATCGACCGCACGGTCTTGTGGCCGTCGGCATTGTCGAATTCCGGCAGCTTCGACAGAACGATCGCGCTCTCTTCGTCCGGCGCCAGATAGTTCAGCGTGACCACCACGTTCCAGCGGTCCATCTGGCCCTGGTTGATCTGCTGGGTGCCATGATAGAGGCCGGTCGTGTCGCCGAGGCCCACCGTGTTGGCGGTGGCGAAGATCCGGAAATAGGGATGGGGGCGGATGACCTTGTTCTGTTCGACCAGGGTCAGCTTGCCCTCGTTCTCCAGAATGCGCTGGATCACGAACATCACGTCGGCACGGCCGGCATCATATTCGTCGAAGACGAGCGCGGTCGGGCGCTGCAGGCAGAAGGGCAGGATGCCTTCCTTGTATTCGGTCACCTGCTTGCCGTCGCGCAGCACGATGGCGTCCTTGCCGATCAGGTCGATACGGCTGATGTGGCTGTCCAGGTTGACGCGCACGCAGGGCCAGTTCAGCCGGGCCGCGACCTGCTCGATATGGGTCGACTTGCCGGTGCCGTGATAGCCCTGGATCATCACGCGGCGGTTAAAGGCGAAACCGGCGAGAATGGCGAGGGTGACATCCGGCTGAAAGCGGTAGGTCTGGTCCAGATCGGGCACATGCTCGCTGCGATCGCTGAATGCCGGCACCTCCATGTCGCTGTCGATGCCGAAGACCTGTCGCACAGACACCTTGATATCCGGCGTGTTCGGGGTCGGGGCGGCCAGGGTCTCGGAAGCCATGATGAAGAAGATCTCCACTGGGGAAGGCGGGGACGAAACGGATGGACATCGCGGCCGGCCCCCGCACGGGGAGGTGCGGGTGAAGGCCGCGGCCGACTGGGCCGTCGGCGGGCAACTCCTGATCTCGGCACGCGCATCCCCATCCGGTCGGGGAACGGCACCGGTTCAGGTCCAGTCTGACGCGCGGTGCATCAAAAAGGAATAGGCCTGGTTCACCGATTTCATGCGTTCCTCCGACGCGGCGTCGCCGCCGGTGACGTCGGGGTGCAGCCGTTTGGCGAGTTTCTTGTAATGGTCCTTGATCTGCGGCAGATCGCGGGTCGGGTCGATGCCCAGGGTTTTGAACGCCTGGCGCTCGTCGGGGGTGAAGCGGGCCTCGGCGGCGGCGCGCACGCGCTCGGCCGCGCGGCCTGCGGCGCCGAACATGCCGAAGGGGTCACTGGTCCGGCCTTCACGAAACATCTGGGCCGCGGCACGGGCAACCTCGTCGGCCTGGTCGCGATCGGCGCTGGCGAAGGGCCAGGAGGGGCGGTGCCAGGTCATGTCGTCATGCAGGTGACGGTCGATCTCGGCCGAACTCAGCCCTTTGAAGTAGTCCCAGCCCTTGTTGTAGGCGCGGACATGCTCCAGACAGAAAAAATAGTAGTCCCGCAGCCGGTCGCGCGATTTGGGCGCGCGGAACGCACCTTCCTCTCCGCAGCCCTCGCAGTCGCAGAGCCGGGTTCCGTCGGGAGCGTAGGCGGCGGTGCGCCGGATGCTGAAGAGGTCGATCGCCATGACGGCAAAATATGCGTCACGGGGTGCGGTGCGGCAAGTGGTCGGACCATGCCGGCCGGGTTGAAAAATACGCAAGCACCCCTTGTTGACGCCGAACGCCCGCGCGACCGGCCATTCGGGCGGTCACGCGGGCGTTCCGGATCCGCACCGGGCGCCGGGGGCGCCCGTGTCGGCCTTGGGCGGAATCAGGAGGCGTCGGCCAGGCTGCGGGCAAGAGTGCTCAGCGCTTCCTGGTGCTTGCCGTTCTGGATCATCGAGAAGTTGCGGGCCAGCTCCAGGCACATGCGCTGACGCGGGGTCATCTCAACCTGACCGCCCTGCTCGAGGCCCTCGAAGAAGTAGGAGATGGTGACGCCCAGGGCCTGCGCGATGTCGTAGAGACGGCCGGCGGCGATGCGGTTGATACCGCGCTCGTACTTGTGGGCCTGCTGGTAGGTCACGCCGATCATGTCAGCCAGCTGCTGCTGGGTCAGGCCCAGCATGATGCGGCGCTCGCGGATCCGCGCACCGACGTAACGATCGACTTCCTGGGCCCGGCTCTTGGTGGTCTTCATGGGGAGGGATCCCTCTTTGATCAGGGTGTTGGTCAGAAGATTGACGGGGGGAGCGTTCCGCCTCGTCCGCAGTTCGTCCATGGTGTCGGCCTGGGTGCGGTTCCGTGTTCCCGGCTGGTCGCCCCTGCTCCGCCCGATTACAAGCAAGCGGTGTGCCAAGAACCGCCGCGCAAGACCCGCTTGCGTTCCAGTGGTATGATGTGCGACTGGAAACGCGCGTTCCGGGCCGGTTTTCCGGCGCGCGCGCCAGGATCATCAGGGATGCGGTTAATGTGCGCTTAACGTTTGCCGGTGGATCGGGTCCCCGAGGTGTCCACTCTGGGAGAAAAGGGTTTCCCATCCTATGCTTCGGCGGGGCATTCGCTGTGCGGCTGTGTTCCTGTCCCTGTTTGATCGTGAAACGCTTGTGCCAAAATGACACAGGTTGTCCCGGTATGATACTTATGCGTGAAGCGACGCGGCCCTGGTACGCGCATCAGTCTTGATGGATCGCCTGGACCGCGCGCGGTGACGGGAATTGCAGTATCATCGGGATATGACCTTGAGAATGCGGAGGCCTGTGCCGACATGACCATCAGAGATCGGATCGAGACCAAGCTGACGGCGGCCTTCGCGCCGGAGCGGCTGGTGATCACCGACGAAAGCGACCGGCATGCCGGCCATGCAGGCCATCAGCCCGGCGGCGAAACACATTTCCGCGTCGAGATCGTGGCCGCTGCCTTTGATGGTCTGACCCGCGTGACGCGTCAGCGCCGGGTCTATGACGTGCTGTCCGACGAGCTGGCGGAACGGGTTCACGCCTTGGCGCTCATCACCCGCACGCCGGCTGAGGTGGCGCAGAGCTGACGGGCAACCGCTGCCGGATGCGACCGGCATGCGATTGCCCTTTGAAACGCGCCGCGGTTGTGTTAATACAACCTTAAATAAAAAGATCGACCAATTTTCGCGTAAAGGTGTCGTCGGGGATATGTCCGGCCGGAGGGGCCGGGGACCTAAGGGGGGCGATAGGCACGATGTCCAGTTCACTTATCAACCGCAACGTCGTCGTCGAAGGGCGCCGCACCAGCATCCGTCTCGAGGCGGATATGTGGGACGCGCTGACCGAGATCTGCCAGCGTGAGGGCTGCCGGATCCACGAGCTGGCCACCATGGTCAACTCGACCCGGCGCGAATCGACGCTGACCGCCGCCATCCGGGTGTTCATCATGAACTACTACCGGGCGGCGTCGACCGAGCAGGGCCATGCCCGAGCCGGTCACGGCAAGGCGATGCGGCCGGGTCGTGCGGACCGGACGGCGGTGCAGCGGCGTCTGGAGCGTCTGGCGGCTGCGCGCGGTGGCGACGGTCGGCCGATGGCACCGGTCAGCCGCCCGTATACCACTCAGGATAATGCTGCCTGACGACCTCTCCGTCCGCTGCCAGGGCGTGACAGGTATTCAGGTGTGCAGGCGGTTTCGGTGCCGGTCGCGGCGGCAGAGCGGCCGGCGCCGTATCGTTTGTTCCGGTGCGGGCCATCGTTTCGGTGTCGGCCATGGCGGCGACGCGATCATTGGCCTCGCGCCGGCGGCGTTCCAGGGCCGGATAGAGCGTCTGGAAGGCAACGGTCCCCAGCGGGCGCATCATCTCGACCAGATGCGTGCAGCCATGCACGCCGCCGACCCGCTGGCGGATGGCCTTGGTCCAGCCCGGGGCAATCTTCAGCCCGACCAGGCGCTGGAAATTGATGGCGACGTCGCCGCAGATCGAATAGGGGGTGTGGTCCATCACCGCCTCGATCGTTTTGATCTCGAAGCCGATATCGATGGTCAGCCGGATCCACATGTCGTGGATCGGCGTGCCCGGGTCGATCTGGCCGCGCCATCGGTTTTCGATCGGGTAGGTCTTCACGTCGGTCAGATGTGCCTCGATGTCCCACAGCCCGTCTTCGCGCTCATAGCCGCGGAGGTCGATCTGGCGGGTGTGGATGTGGCGGCGGTTCACCGGCTGCGACAGGGGCATGGGGCAGGCTTCTCCTCGGTACGGCCGCGGCGCATGGCCGGGGCCGTGCCTCGCATCTGAGACGAACGTTCGATCCAATTTCGATCAGGGTACTATACGCGGCGACCGCGCTGTCGTCATCTGCGGTGCAGCATGGACGACCAGACCTGGTCGTCAGCCGTCAATTCATGCCGGCCAGATGCAGCGCCACCCACAGCAGCCCGGGCAGCAGCAGGAAAATCAGCAGGGTGGACGTCACCACCAGCGAGGCCACCTCGGCCGGGGAACGGTCGTAGCGCTGGGCGAAGAGGTAGTTGAACACGGCCACCGGCATCGAGGCCTCGACCAGCAGGACACCCAGTTCCACGCCTTCGAAGCGGAAGACCACCAGGCCGAGGAACAGGGCGACCACGAAGCCGCCCAGGCTGCGCAGCAGGGCCAGTCCCAGCGTGCCCAGCGGCCGCACCGCCTTCATCCGGGCCAGGCTGACGCCCAGCGTGATCAGCATCAGCGGAATGGTGAAACCGCCGATGAGATGGGTGGTGTTGCTCAGGAATTTCGGAACCGGGATCCCGCCAAGCACGAAGATCAGTGCCGCAACCACCGACCAGGGGGCGGGCTGGCGCAGGATGAAGCGCCCGGCCGGTTCGCCCGACAGTACCCAGGCGCCGATGGTGAACTGGCTGACGGCCGAGACTGCGAAATAGCCGATGGCATAGCCCAGCCCCTCGGGCCCGAAGGCGAAGAGGCAGAGCGGCAGGCCCATATTGCCGGCATTGCCGTAGATGATCGGCGTCAGCCAGGTCCGCCAGGGCAGGCCGGCCGCCCGCAGGATCGGCCAGGCGATGAACCCCATCATGACCATGGTCGAGGCGGCGGCGAGCGCGAATTCGCCGAAGGCACCGGGTGCGACCTGGCCGTTGGTCAGGTTGGAAAAGATCAGGCAGGGGACACCGATATTGGTCACCAGATTGGTGATCATGCCGGTGTCATAGGGCTGCCGGAACACCCGGATCCAGGAAAAGCCGATGGCGGCACAAACCAGGATCGGGGCGATGATGGTGATCAACTCGCCGATCATGACCGACCGGCGTCGTGGAGGGCGCCCGCCTGGGCGCGATCTCCGATGGGCGAGAGGCGCAGCTTGGTCACCCGGTTGCGGTGACGGCGGAGCACTTCGGCCTCGATCCCGGCGATGCGGAAGCGCTGGCCGACCTCGGGGATCGCCTTGGCCTCGTGGATGACCAGGCCGGCGATGGTGGTCGCCTCGTCATCCGGCAGGCGCCAGCCGGTTTCGCGGTTGAGATCGCGGATCGTGACGGTGCCGTCGGCCAGAACCCCGCCATCGGCCTGATGCTCCAGACCTTCGACGGCAATGTCATGCTCGTCGACGATCTCGCCGACGATTTCCTCAAGGATGTCCTCCAGCGTCACCAGCCCCTGGATCGTGCCGTATTCGTCGATCACCAGGGCAAAATGGGCATGACGCTGGCGGAAGGCATGGAGCTGGTCGTGCAGCGTGGTGCTGTCGGGGATGAACCAGGGTGTGCGGGCAAGCCCCGGCACGTCGATCTTCTCCACATCGCCGCCCGCCTCGGTCAATGCCCGCAGCATATCCTTGGCATGAAGCACGCCGATGACGTTGTCGGGATCGCCCTGCCACATCGGCAGCCGGGTGTGCGGGCTGGTGGTGACCTGGGCCAGGATCGCAGCGGGCGGCTGGTCGGCGTCGATCGTGGTCATCTGCCGGCGGTGGATCATGATCTCGCCCACCGTCAGATCGCCGAGATCCAGGATGCTCGCCAGCATCTCCTTCTCGTTGCGGGTCTCGGCCGCCGTGGCTTCCGGGTCGTCATAGAGGCGGATGGCGCCGCGCAGATCGTCGGCCGAGACCATCAGCCGGTCGCCTTCGAGCTTGATGCCGATCACCCGTGCCACGCCGCGCACGATCAGGCCGATCACCTTCGAAAACGGCCCCAGGATCCGGACGACCAGGGCGAGCGGGCCCGAGAGAGCCAGGGCCACCCGGTCCGGCTGGTGCAGCGCAACCGTCTTGGGCAGGATCTCGGCAAAGATCAGCAGCAGCAGGGTCATGCCCAGGGTCGCCATTGCGACACCGGCATCGCCGAAGAGCCCGATCAGCACGCTGGTCGCGATCGAGGAGGAGAGGATGTTGACGGCGTTGTTGCCGAGCAGGATGGAGCCGATCAGCCGTTCCCGGTTGGCGGTCAGCTTTTCGACCCTCTGTGCCCGGACATCGCCGTCGGATGCACGCTGGTGCATGCGGGTACGGGAGGCGGCGGTCAGGGCCGTCTCGCTGCCGGAGAAGAAGGCAGACGCGGCGATCAGGACAAGGATGGCGAGCAGGGACAGCCAGAGTTCGGCAGGCATCGGCGGGCGGGTCTCTCTCCCGATCGGATTGGGCCGGTATCAGCCGGCGGGAACGGCCGGGCCCTCGGGGCGACCGGCCAGGATATCGTCGAGCAGGGCGGCCACTTCGGCGGGGGCGACATCATCGGCAATGAACGAGCCGCCGATGCCGCGGGCCAGGATGTAGCGGACCCGGCCTTCGCGGGCCTTCTTGTCCTGGGCGATCGGGGCCATCAGCCCGTCCACGGTCCAGTCGACGCCGGCCACATCCTGCGGGCGGGTCGGCAGGCCGACCGCCGCCAGATGGGCGGTCAGCCGCTCCAGATCGGCCATCGGGCACAGGCCGCGGCGCACCGACAGGCGGAAGGCGGCGACCATGCCGATGGCCACCCCTTCGCCATGAAGCAGACGGCCGTCATAGCCGGCCATCGCTTCGAAGGCATGGCCGAAGGTATGACCCAGGTTCAGGAGCGCGCGCTGGCCGGTCTCGGTCTCGTCGGCGGCCACGATCCGGGCCTTGGCGGCGCAGGAGCGCGCCACGGCCTGGTCGCGCGCCGATCCGGCGCCTGCAATCACCTCGGCCCCGCGCCGTTCCAGCCAGTCGAAAAACGGGGCGTCGTCGATGGCACCGTATTTGACCACTTCGGCATAGCCGGCCAGCAGTTCCCGCCGCGGCAGGGTGGACAGAAGGCCGGTATCGGCGACCACCAGCCCGGGCTGGTGGAAGGCGCCGACCAGGTTCTTGCCATGGCTGGTGTTGATGCCGGTCTTGCCGCCGACCGAGCTGTCGACCTGGGCGAGCAGGGTGGTCGGCACCTGAACGAAGCGGGTGCCCCGCCGCAGCACCGCGGCCGCGAAACCGGCAAGATCGCCGACGACACCGCCGCCGAGGGCGATCACCGGCTGGCCGCGTTCGATGCCCGAGGCGAGCAGGCCGTCGAGCAGGGTCTCCAGCGACCCGAAGCGCTTGGTGCCCTCGCCCGGCGGCAGGATGATGGTGCCATGGGCGATCCCGGCATCGTCGAGGGCGCGGGACAGCACGGCCAGATGGTGGCCGGCCACGGTCTCGTCGGTCACCACCGCTGCCCGGCGCACGCCCATGGTCTCGCGGATCAGCCGGCCGGTCACCGGCAGCAGGCCGTCGCCGACCAGAATGTCGTAGGCGCGATCATCCAGCGGCACCCGGACCCGCCGCGCGGGGGCCGCGACGCCGGGCAGGGTCACCAGTTCCCCGTCATCGGACAGCCGGTTTCTGGTGTCGGGGAGGGGCGTGGCGGTCTGGGCGGTCATCGTCTGGCGGGCTCCGGAGCGGGCGCGGGAACGGGGCAGGGCGGGCGAGGAGAACCGGGGCGACGGGGCGTCATGCCGGCCGCCGCGGGCGGGTTGCTGAAAGAGCGGGCCATTCGGCGGCAAGGGCCGAGATGATCGCATCCACCGCCACTTCATGCGGGGCCTCGGTGCTCTCCACCGTCAGATCGGCCTCGGCATAGACCGGGTGGCGTTCTCTGATCAGCCGTTCCAGTGTCGCCATGGCATCGCCTTCGGCGATCAGCGGCCGGGTGTGGCGGCGCTTGAGCACGCGGCGGGCAATCACCGGCAGTTCGGCCTTCAGCCAGACCGAGATGCCGTCGCGGGCGATGGCGGCACGGGTTTCAGGGTCCATGAAGGCGCCGCCGCCGGTTGCGATCACCCGCGGGCGCTCTTCCAGAAGGCGGGCGAGCACCCTGCGCTCTCCGCGCCGGAATTCGGCCTCGCCATACAGGCGGAAAATCTCGGGCACCGGCAGGCCGGCGGCCTTTTCGATCTCGGTGTCGGCGTCGACGAAATCGATGCCGAGACGCTGGGCGAGCCTGCGGCCGACACTGCTCTTGCCCACGCCCATCAACCCGACCAGGACGATGGAGCGGTCGATCATCCGGCGATCAAAGGCCGGGGCGGTTCCTGTCGCATCATCGCCGGCGGCATCGTCTGCCGGTCTCGGGCTGTCGATGGCGGATGGCTGGTCGTCGTCGGTCAAAGCGGTGAACCGGACTCTGCTGTGGCGGGGCCGTCCCCCGGATGCGGGCCCGGTGCCGCAGCCCCTGGAACGGGAGCGACAGACCGGCGTGCGGCGAATGGTGCGGTGCGCAACCGTTGAAACCATCCGACCGAACCGATAGGCTTCGGGCGACGGCGCCCGACCCGGCCAGAAATAAAGCACAGGTCCGGCAGTCGCGGCAATCGTGCAGGCCGGAGGACCACCGATGTTTCCGGCAGTTGCGAACCCCCGATGCGAGGCGCAGGCGTGCTGATCCGCTTTATCCTGATCATTCTCCTCGTTGCCGTTCTGGGCGGCGGGGCCTTCCTCATGACCTTCGACATGCCGGCGCCGGTGCGCACGGTCGAGAAGGTCGTGCCCAATGACAAACTGCTCCGCTGACCGGAGCGATCCGACACGACGACGCCCGCCGGTGAGCGCATCGGCCGGGCGGCCGCTCGGTGTCGTGCTGGCGCTGGTGCTGGCGGCAGCCTCCGCCTCGGCCATGGCCCAGCCTCTCCGGCTTGTGCCCGACGAGCCGCAGGCGGAAGAGCTGCGGCCGCGCTCCGTCGTTCCGGCGCCGGGGGTTCAGGTCCGTCCGCCTGTCCAGCCGGCGCCGCGCCTGACGCCGCCGCCGCCACCACCGACGGCACCGCGGATCCAGGTGACGCCCGATCAGCTGCGGCCGGCACCGCCGCCTCCTCCGCCGCCGCCTCCTCCACCGCCGCCTCCTCCTCCGCCGCCGCCCCCTCCTCCGCCGCCGCCGCCCCCTCCTCCGCCCCCGCCTCCTCCGCCCCCGCCTCAGGTGACGGAGGACGAGGCGGCGGCATCGGATGCAGAGGATGTGCCGGCAGATCTCTGGCAGGGCAGTACGGCGGCACGGATCGATGCCGCCCTTGCGGCGCTTGGCGGTACCGCACCCTGGCCGACGGCGCGCGAGATGCTGCGCGATCTGCTCGCCACCGACGGTCCGGCGCCGGCCGGAGAGGATGCCGGCGCCTTTGCCGATCGCCGGGCGACGGCGCTGCTCATGCTGGGCGACCCTGCGGCCGCGGTCGACGTGGCCGACGAGGCCGGTCGTCGGCCATCCTCCGATGCCCTGTTCCTGTCGGGCGAAGAACAGCGTGCCTGTGCCGCGGCCCTTCCCGGGCCCTCGGGCACGGCCACGGGGACGGAGGCGGCACCCGCCGCAGCGGATGTTCTGGCCTGCCGTCTGTTTGCGGCTGCCGACGGCACGGCCACGGCCGAACTGGTGTCGATCGGACAGCCGGTTGCAGGTGTGATTGCCCGTGCGGCCGCCGCCCCCGGGCCGGTTGCGATCGACGGTCTGGATCCGGCGGTCCTGACGGCGGCCGATCTGGCGGTGCTTGCCCGGCGGGGCATCGAGCCAGAGGCGACGGCCGACGCCGTGACCGAGTTTGCCGCCGGCCTGAATGACGCCGGGCTGTCGCGGCTGGTGATGAGCGGCGCGATCACGCCGTTCCATCGCCTGGTGCTGGCCGAAGCGGCCGCCACGCGCGGCCTGCTCGCCGGTGAACGTCTGGCCGGTGCCTGGCTGGCGGCAGCGGCGGCCGAGCGCAGTGCCGCCCTGTCGGGCAATGGCCGGGCGGGCGAATCCCGGCCCGAGCGGCGCCGGGCACGGCTGTTCGCAACGGCGGCTGCCGAACGCAATCCGGGCGCGCGGCTCTATGGCGTCGCCACCCTGGTCAAGGCGGCGGCAGAGGCCGACCCGCTGCTGACGGCCACTGCGGCCGCGGCCGTGGCGCCGCTGCTCGACCCTGCGGCCATTCGCGGGCTCGACCCGGACAGCCGTATCATGGCTGCGCGGATCGCGATCGCCGGCGGGGCGGTCGATGCCGCTGCGGCGATGCTGGGGGTTCCGGAAAACCGCCCGGACGCGCTGAGCACGGCGATCGCGGCCGATCCGGAGCTGACGGCGCTGTCGCTCGTCGCCTTTCAGGAGCCGTCGGCGGTGCTCGGTCGCGAGGCGCGCACGGTGGATATCGGCACCTGGCTCGCCGGGCTTGCCGGGCCGGCGCGGGAAGTGGCGACCGCCGCGATCGGCCTGTTCTCGCCCGAGGCCCTGCCATCCCCCGATCCGGCGGCGCCAGCCGTAGAGGATGCCGTGGCACCGGTGCCGGCCGTCTGGTTCGCCCTCCGGGCGGCGGCCGATGCCGGCCGGCTGGGGGAGACGGCGGCGCTGTCGCTGGTTCTGCTTGAAGCCCGGCCCGAGATCGGCGCGATCGGCCTTGCCACGGCACTGGAAGGTTTCCGCCTTGCAGGTTTCGACGACGAGTCCCGCCGGCTTGCGGTCGAGATGATGATCGCGGCCGGCGTGGTTTCGGGGTTGGCGCCGGGTGTCTGAGACATCGGAGATGCCGCCACCCGAGCCGCTGCCTGCCGACCGGCGCGCGATCGAGGCCTTCCTTGAAATGCTGGGGGCAGAGGGTGGGCTTGCCGACAACACCCTCGTCGCCTATGCCACGGATCTGGACGATGCCGCCCGGGCCCTAAGTGCGGATGGCGGGCTGGTCACCGCCGCGGCCGATGCGCTTGCCCGCTATCTGGCGGTGCTGGAGGCGCGCGGGCTGACGGCCGAGACCCAGGCACGGCGGCTGTCGGCCCTGCGCCGCTTTTTCCGTTTTCTGGCGAGCGAGGGCCGCCGTCCCGATCAGCCGACCGATCGGCTGGATGCGCCGCGCCGGCGCCGGCCGCTGCCCAAACTGCTGTCGGAAGACGAGGTCGACCGGCTGATCGCGGCGGCCCATGCCATGCCCGGCCCCGACGGTCGCCGGCTGGCGGCGATCGTGGAACTGCTCTACGCCTCGGGCCTGCGGGTCACGGAGCTGGTGACCCTGCCGGCCGCGGCGCTTGCCCGCGATCCGCAGGTGCTGATGGTGCGCGGCAAGGGCGGCCGCGACCGGCTGGTGCCGCTCGGTGCGCCGGCCAGGGCGGCGGCACGGGCCTATCTCGAGGTGCGGGGCAGCTTCCTGCCGCCGGACCGCACGGCCCAGGGCTTTCTGTTCCCGTCACGTGCCGCAGAAGGCCATCTCACCCGTCAGCGGGTGGGGCAGCTGCTGAAGCTTCTGGCGCTCGGCGCCGGGCTGGATCCGGCGCGGGTCTCCCCCCATGTGCTTCGCCATGCTTTCGCAAGCCATCTGCTGTCGGGCGGGGCCGACCTCCGGGTGGTGCAGCAGCTGCTCGGCCATGCCGACATCACCACCACCCAGATCTATACCCATGTGCTGGATGCCGATCTGCGCCGGGCGATCGAACGGGCGCATCCGCTGTCGACCGCTGATCTGGCCGGCTAGAGCGCCCGCCCGATTTCTGCGGCCGCGTCGCCGACCATGCGCCCCAGCAGGGCCAGCCGGTCGTCCGAGATGCGCGCCGTCGGCCCGCTGATCGAGATGGCGGCCCGGGGGCTTCCGCCGGCACGGCCGGCCGGGATGGCCGCGGCCACGCAGCGCAGGCCCACCGATTGTTCCTCGTCGTCGAGCGCCCAGCCCTGGCTGCGGATCCGGTCCAGCTCCGACGCGATCGTCTCCGTCCCGGCGGGGGCGGGGAGGGAACCGGCCGCGAGCAGGGCCTTGCCGACGCCGGTCGAGACCATCGGCACCCGCGCGCCCGGCCGGGCGAAGGCGCGCATCATCTCGGCACATTCGACCTGGGCCAGATAGAGCATCCGGTCATCCGAACGGATCGCGAGGTTCACGGTCTCGCCCGACCGCTCCATCAGCCGCTGCATCACCGGCCGGGCAGTCTGGACCAGATGGCGGGCGGGATCGAAGGCCTGGCCGGTGACGAAGGCTTCGGGACCGACCTGCCAGAGGCCGGTGCCGCTGTCGAACCGCGCCCAGCCGCGATTGGCCAGCGTGTTCAGCAGCCGGTGGGCGGTGGAGGCGGCAAGACCCGCACGGCGTGCGGCATCCGACAGCCCGATGCCGTCGGGCATCGCGGTGAGCACCGCCATCAGGTCCAGCGCGCGGAGCACGGCCTGCACGCCGCCGGCGGTACCGGCGCCGTCGGGGCCCGGTGCCGAAGGGGTGCCTGCGGCCGAGGTGGAAGAAGGGGGCGTGGTCATGGGCTAGCCATACCATGCTTCCGCGGCGTTTTCCATAGGATGGAAAGGTCTTCCATTTTCTTGCGAGCAGCCGGGGGCTTTGTTATGGTGCACCGCGACAACGGGCGCGGCGTTTCTCCCCTCTCAAAAGCCGGGCGCCCGGACACGAACATCCGGAGAGCGAGACCCATGAGCTTCACGATCGTCAAGGAGGCCACCCCGCGCCTCAACCGCAGCGAACTCGCCGTGCCGGGTTCGAGCCCGAAATTCTTCGAGAAGGCGGCCAAGGGCCCCTCGGACGTGATCTTCCTCGACCTGGAAGATGCTGTGGCGCCGGACGACAAGGAGCAGGCCCGCAAGAACGTCATCCAGGCCCTGAACGACATCGACTGGCGCGGCAACGGCAAGACGATGAGCGTGCGCATCAACGGCCTCGATACGCATTACATGTATCGTGACGTCGTCGACGTGGTGGAGCAGGCGGGCCACAACCTCGACCTGATCATGATCCCGAAGATCGGCACCGCCGGCGACGTCTATGCGCTGGACATGCTGGTTACCCAGATCGAGCAGGCCAAGGGCATCAAGCACCGCATCGGTTTCGAGCTGATCATCGAGACCGCGCTCGGCATGGCGAACATCAACGAGATCGCCAAGGCCAGCCCGCGCCTTGAGTCGCTGCATTTCGGCGTGGCCGACTACTCCGCCTCGACCCGTGCCCGCACCACCAATATCGGCGGCGCCAACGCCGAATACGGCGTGCTGACCGAGGCCGACGCTTCGGGCAAGCGCGATTATCACTGGGGCGATCAGTGGCATTACGCCCTGTCGCGCATGGTCGTCGCGGCCCGCGCCAATGGTCTGCGCCCGATCGACGGCCCCTTCGGCGACATCTCGGACCCGGACGGTTATCGTGCCCAGGCGCTGCGGTCGGCGGCGCTCGGCTGCGAGGGCAAGTGGGCGATCCATCCGTCGCAGGTCGACATCGCCAACGAGGTGATGTCGCCGTCGGAGAAGGACGTCACCAAGGCCCGCCGTATCCTGGAAGCGATGGAGCAGGCCCAGAAGGAAGGCCGCGGAGCGGTCACCCTCGACGGCAAGCTGATCGACATCGCCTCGATCCGCCAGGCCCAGGGCATCGTCGCCAAGGCCGACCAGATCGCCGGGCGCTGAGCCTCTGCCGGCCCCGGGGCCGGGCTTCTGCGGCGGTGCCGGATCTGGCACCGCCGTTTTTTTTGGGCTAAGGTGCGGCCCGACATCGGGAAAACCGTCATTTCCGGCCGTCTCAACCCTTGCCGCCCCGGTTTCGAGGGGGCATGTATGGCCGCGACGTCCCAGCCATCAGCCGAGAGCCCTCCATGAACCATTTCCTGGATTTCGAGAAGCCGATCGCGGAACTCGAGGGGAAGATCAAGGAACTTCGCCACCTGTCGGGCGAGACCGGGGTCAATATCGTCGAGGAGGTCGGCAAGCTCGAGACCAAGGTCGACCGGCTGCTGCGCCAGATCTATGCCAAGCTCTCGCCCTGGCAGAAGACCCAGGTTGCCCGCCATCCGGAGCGGCCGCATTTCAGCCACTACCTCAAGGCGCTGGTGACCGATTTCACCCCGCTGGCGGGTGACCGGGTTTTCGGCGAGGACCAGGCGGTGATCGGCGGCCTCGGCCGGATCGGCGAGCGGGCGGTGATGGTCATCGGCCAGGAAAAGGGCCATGACGTCGAAAGCCGCGTGCGCCACAATTTCGGCATGGCCCGCCCCGAGGGCTATCGCAAGGCCCAGCGCCTGATGCGCATGGCCGACCGCTTCGGCCTGCCGGTGGTGACCTTCGTCGATACCGCCGGTGCCTATCCGGGTGTCGGTGCCGAAGAGCGCGGCCAGGCAGAGGCGATTGCCCGCTCGATCGAGGTCGGCCTGGATCTGCGGGTGCCGGCGATTGCTGTGGTGATCGGCGAGGGCGGCAGTGGCGGGGCGATCGCGCTTGCGGCTGCCAACAAGGTCATGATGCTGGAGCATTCGATCTATTCGGTGATCAGCCCCGAGGGTTGCGCCTCGATCCTCTGGCGCTCGGGCGAGAATGCCAAGGATGCCGCCGAGGCGCTGAAGCTCACCGCACAGGACCTGTTCCGCCTGAAGCTGATCGACCAGATCATCGACGAGCCGATGGGCGGTGCCCATCGCGACCCGGCCGCGGCCATGGCCACCGTCGGCCGTGCGATCGAGGCGGCGCTTGCCGATCTGGAGACGAAGAGCGGCGACGAGCTGCGCAATCTGCGCCGCGACAAGTTCATCGCCATGGGCCGCGATCTCGATTGAGCACGCGTCTGGTCCCCGGCGACTGGGTCGATCCCGCGACCGGCGCGCCGCTGGGCGAAGCCACCCTGCTCGACCGGATCGGGCGGGTGAGGGTGGTGCTTGCCGGGGAGCGTCATGACGACCCCGCCATCCATCACTGGCAGGCCTATGTCGCCCGCCTGCTCCACGATCGCCATGGCTGTGATCGTGCCGGCCGGATGGCGGTCGGGTTCGAGATGTTTCCGACCCGCGTCCAGCCCGTGCTCGATGCCTGGACGCGCGGGGCGATCCCCAGCCTCGAGGCCTTTCTCGAGGCGGTGGACTGGAAAGCGGTCTGGGGGTTCGATCCGGAACTCTATCTGCCGCTGATCCGCTTCTGCCGCCGGCCGGGTGTCAGGATGCTGGCGCTCAACTGCCCGCGTGATCTGGTCCGGCAGGTGGGGCGCGAGGGATGGGATGCCGCGGCAGAGCGCGCCGCGGCCGAAGGCATTTCCCGTCCGGCACCGGCCTCCGACGCCTATCGGCGCCAGCTCGCCGCCATGACCGCTCGTGCCATGGCCGATCCGGCCGGGGATCCCGAAGCCGCCCGGCGCTTCGATCGCTTCGTCATGGCCCAGCAGGTCTGGGACCGGGCCTTTGCCTGCGGCATCGCGCGGGCCCTGACGGATGCGGAACCGCCGGCGGTGGTGCTCGGCATCATCGGGCGTGGTCACATGGCCTTCGGTAACGGCACGCCCCATCAGCTGGCCGATCTCGGCATCCATGACACCGCGGTTCTGATGACCGGATCTGCAGAGGACCCGTTTGCCCTCGCGCCGGGCGCGGCGGACGCGGTCTGGCGCTTCGACGCCTGATCCGGCTCCGTCGGATGTGCCGTCCGCCCACGGATGGCGGCGGCCGCGATTGCGGGTGACATCTTGCGGTGGTTCTAACCATCGCCTAGGTGCGCGCGCCCTGTGTCTTCCGCTCCCCCCATACTCGATGGCAGGGCCTGGGCGCTGCTGCTCGGCCTCGCCGGTGGACGGGCGGCTCTTTCAACGCAAACGCCCGCGGCATCGCTGATGCCGCGGGCGTCCGGCGGAGCGTCGCAGGCGGGCTGGTCTCAGACCAGCCGGCCGTGGCAGTGCTTGAACTTCTTGCCGGAGCCGCAGGGGCAGTTGCTGTTGCGGGGCGTGCGCTCCCAGCCGGCGGGCAGGGCCTCCGGCGGCGCGTCCTCGCCCGGGGCATCGGTCACGGCTGCCGGGCCCGGCAGGCTCTCGGTGGTCGGCTGCATCGGCCGCTCGGCTTCCTGCGGCTGGGGGGTGCCGGCCATGCGGATCTCCAGATGCGACAGCACCTGGGTCACGGTCTCGCGCATGCGATCGAGCATCGCCTCGAACAGCGAGAAGGCCTCGCGCTTGTACTCGTTCAGCGGATCCTTCTGCGCATAGGCGCGCAGCACGATGCCCTGGCGGAGATAGTCCAGCTGGAGCAGATGCTCCTTCCAATGGTGGTCGATGATCTGGAGCAGCAGGCTCTTCTCGACCCGGTGCATGGTCTCGGCGCCATAGGCCTCGATCTTCTGCGCCATCACCGCATCCGACGCCTCGGTGATCCGCTCGCGCAGAATGTCGGGGTCGATGCCTTCCTCGGCCGCCCAGTCCTTGATCGGCAGCTCGACCGCCAGCACCTTGCGGCAGCGTTCGGCCAGCTCGTCTACATTCCACTGCTCGGGATACGACTTCTCGGGCGCGTATTCCGAGACAATCTCGCCGATGACCTCGTGGCGCATCGACAGCACGGTATCGTCGACGCGCTCGGCATTCATCATCTCGCGACGCTGCTCGTAGACGACCTTGCGCTGGTCGTTCATCACGTCGTCATAGCGCAGCAGGTTCTTGCGGATGTCGAAATTGCGGGCTTCGACCTTCTGCTGGGCCTTTTCGAGCGCCTTGTTGATCCAGGGATGGGTGATCGCCTCACCCTCTTCCAGACCCAGGCGCTTCAGCATGCCGTCGATGCGCTCCGAGCCGAAGATGCGCATCAGGTCGTCTTCGAGCGAGACGAAGAACTTCGAGGCACCCGGATCGCCCTGACGGCCCGAGCGGCCGCGGAGCTGGTTGTCGATGCGCCGGCTTTCATGGCGCTCCGAGCCGATGACGTAGAGGCCGCCGGCCGCCATCACCTTCGCCTTGGCCTCTTCGAGCTGGGCTGCGATCTCGGCGGTGCGGCGGGTACGTTCGGCCTCGTCGGTGACGTCGGCCAGTTCGACCTCCACCCGCATTTCGAGATTGCCGCCGAGCTGGATGTCGGTGCCGCGGCCGGCCATGTTGGTCGCGATGGTCACGGCACCCGGCCGGCCGGCCTGGGCGACGATCTGGGCTTCCTGCTCGTGATAGCGGGCATTCAGCACCTGGTGGGGCACGCCCGCCTCGGTGAACAGCCGCGAGATCAGCTCGGACTTCTCGATCGACACCGTGCCGATCAGCACCGGCTGGCCCTTGGCCGAGGCCTGCTTCACCTCGGTGACGATCGCCTGGATCTTCTCGCGCTCGGTCCGGTAGACCTCGTCGTCGGCATCCTTGCGCTGCACCGGCCGGTTGGTCGGGATGGCGACGACTTCGAGCTTGTAGATCTCGCCGAACTCGCCCGCTTCGGTCAGCGCCGTGCCGGTCATGCCGGACAGCTTCGGGTAGAGGCGGAAATAGTTCTGGAAGGTGATCGACGCGAGCGTCTGGTTCTCGTTCTGGATCGTCACCCGCTCTTTCGCCTCGAGGGCCTGATGCAGCCCTTCGGAATAGCGGCGTCCGTCCATCATGCGGCCGGTGAACTCGTCGATGATGATGACCTTGTCATCCTTGACGATGTAGTCCACGTCCCGGGTGAACAGCTTGTGGGCGCGCAGCGCCTGGTTCACGTGATGGACGATGGCGACGTTCTCGACGTCGTAGAGCCCGCCCTGGATCAGCCCGGCCTCGCGCAGCCCGTTCTCGATCCGCTCCTGGCCGGCTTCGGTCAGGATCACCGTGCGCTGCTTCTCGTCCTTCTCGAAATCTTCCTCGCCCAGGCCGGGGATGAAGGTGTCGACCAGGCGGTACAGGTCGGAATTGTCCTCGGTGGGGCCCGAGATGATCAGCGGCGTGCGCGCTTCGTCGATCAGGATGCTGTCGACCTCGTCGACGACCGCGAAGTTGAACGGCCGCTGGACCATCTGCTCCAGACCGTACTTCATGTTGTCGCGCAGATAGTCGAAGCCGAACTCGTTATTGGTGCCGTAGGTGATGTCCGCGGCATAGGCGAGGCGGCGGGAATGGTCGTCCATGCCGGGCAGGATCACGCCGACCGTCAGGCCGAGGAAACGATGGACCTGACCCATCCAGTGCGAGTCGCGCCGGGCCAGATAGTCGTTCACCGTCACGACGTGGACGCCCTTGCCCTCGATCGCGTTCAGATAGGCGGCGAGCGTCGAGACCAGGGTCTTGCCTTCGCCGGTCTTCATCTCGGCGATCTTGCCCTGGTGCAGAACCATGCCGCCGATCAGCTGGACGTCGAAATGCCGCTGACCCAGAACCCGCCGCGCGGCCTCGCGCACGGTTGCAAAAGCGTCCACCAGAATGGAGTCGAGCGTCTCACCCTTGGCGAGACGCTCGCGGAACTGGTCGGTGCGTGCGCGCAGCGCCTCATCGTCGAGGGCCTGAACCTCGGGCTCCTTGGCGTTGATGGCCTGCACCGCCCGCTGGAGCGACTTCACCGTCCGATCGTTGGCGGTTCCGAAAACCCGCCGGGCAAGAGCGCCGAACATGTAATCCCCTGACCTGCTCCACGAAACACGCGAGACCGTCCGGACCGGAGCATGCGGGGTGCGGACGGCGACGTCATCATGCGCGCGACAGACCATGGATGCGAGCGGAACCCGCCTCCACGGACGTTCCTCAAATAAGGGGTCGTGGGTGCCCTGTCAATCACGCGGGGTTCCCGGCCCGCGCTTCGCCGCCGATGGCGCTGCACGCTTGCAAGGTCATGGGTTTTCGGCACTTGTGATCAGCGTGGGCCTGTGCATCATGAGCGTCCTGATCTGCTGGCGGCGAAGTCGTCGGCAGGCGTCCTGACGGGCCGGCGACCTCTGCCCGATCCCCGCGCCCCGACCGACCCTTAGGGAGACTGTCCGCATGCTCATCCGCAGCGCGCGCCGGCCGATCACCGCCGCCCTCGCCGCCCTGCTTCTCGCCTCGGTCACCCATGTTTCGGCGCTGCGCGCCGAAGAGGCGAAGCCCGCAGCCGACGATCCGGTGGTTGCCCTCGTCGACGGGGCCGAGATCCATCGCTCGGACGTGGTCGCGGCGTACGAAACCCTGCCGCCGCCCTACCGTTCGCTGCCCTTCGCGCAGCTTTACGATACGCTGCTCGACAATGTGATCAGCAGCCGGCTGATGGTCGAAGCCGCCCGCAAGCAGGGTCTGGAAGAGGATGCCGAGGTCAAGACCCGCATCCAGCGTGCCGCCGACCGGGTGCTGACCGAATCCTATCTGACCAAGCTGATCGACGACGCGGTCACCGAGGATGCGCTGAAGGCCGAGTATGAGGCCTTCAAGAAGGACTTCCAGCCCGAGGACGAGGTCCACGCCCGCCATATCCTGGTGGCGACCGAAGACGAAGCCAAGGCGATCAAGGCCGAGCTCGACAAGGGTGCGGATTTCGCCAAGCTCGCGTCCGAGAAGTCGACGGATCCCGGTGCCGCCAATGGTGGCGATCTGGGCTTCTTCACCGCCGACCGGATGGTGAAGCCCTTCGCCGATGCGGCCTTCGCGATGAAGCCCGGCGAGATTTCGGATCCGGTCCAGACCCAGTTCGGCTGGCACGTGATCAAGCTGGAAGAGCGCCGCAAGCAGCCGGTTCCCGCCTTCGACGAGAAGAAGCAGGAGCTGGAGATGGAGCTGCAGCGCAAGACCGTCGATCAGACGCTCGAGGCGCTGCGCAAGGATGCGAAGATCGAGCGTGTCGAGGAAGCGGCCCCCGCGGCTGCCGCCCCGGCCGCCGGAGCGCCCGCATCCGAGGCGCCCGCCGCCCAGACCCCGGCCGCGAAGCCCCAGGGCTGACGCGGGCCATCTTCAGTCTGCCGATCCACACGGCGGGGGATGACATCATCCTCCGCCGTCATACCGTCCGGAGAGATTGCCCATGAGCGCCAAGACGTCGCCGCTGGCCCCTGCCGCCTTCCCCGATCTGCCCCAGGTTGCGGGGGTCCGTCTCGCCACCGGCATGACCGGTCTGCGCTACAAGGGCCGCGACGACCTGCTCTGGGCGGAATTCGCCCCCGGCACCGTCGTGGCCGGGTGCTTCACCACCTCGGCCACCCGTGCAGCACCGGTGCGCTGGTGCGAAACGGCGCTGGCCGGCGGCCGTGCCCGGGCGCTGGTGGTGAATGCCGGCAATGCCAATGCCTTCACCGGCCCGACCGGCGCCCGTGCGGTTGCAGCCGAGGTCGATGGTGCCGCAGCCGTTCTGGGTTGTGCCCGCGAAGAGGTCTTCGTGGCCTCGACCGGCGTGATCGGCGTGCCGCTCGACCCGAAGCCGATCGTCGACATGATGGCCGATCTGTCGGGCCGGGCCAGCGATGCGGCCGATGCCTGGGCGCCGGCCGCGAAGTCGATCATGACCACCGACACCTTCCCGAAGGGAGCCTCCGCCACCGTCACCATCGGCGGCCGCAGCGTCACCGTGGTGGGCTTCGCCAAGGGCTCGGGCATGATCGCCCCCAACATGGCGACCATGCTGGGCTTCGTCTTCACCGATGCCGCGATCGGCGCGACGCTGGCGCAGCGCCTGCTTGCCCGCGGCGTCGATCGCTCGTTCAACGCCATCACGGTCGATGGCGACACCTCGACCAATGACTGCGTGATGCTGTTCGCGACCGGCGCTGCGGGCAACCCCCTGCTGGCCGAAGAGGATGCCGACGGTGCGGCCTTCGCCGAGGCGCTGGAAGCCGTGCTGTCGGATCTGGCCCGCCAGGTGGTGCGCGACGGCGAGGGGGCGACCAAGTTCGTCACCCTCAAGATCACCGGCGCCGAGGATGACGGCGCCGCCCGCCGCATCGGCCTGACCGTCGCCAACTCGCCCCTGGTCAAGACCGCCATTGCCGGTTCCGACGCCAATTGGGGCCGCATCGTGGCGGCGCTCGGCCGGTCGGGTGAACGGGTGGCCGAGGACCGGCTGCGCATTCATATCGGCGGCGTGCTGGTCGCCGAGAACGGCGCGGTACATCCCGACTATGACGAGAAGGCCTATGTCGCCGGCTATATGAAGGGGCAGGAGATCGACATCGCGGTCGATGTCGGTGTGGGCGAGGGCGTGGCCACGGTCTGGACCTGCGATCTGACCCACGGCTATATCGACATCAACGCCGACTACCGGAGCTGAGCGGCATGGCGGCGACCGACACGGCCGGTGACGAGGAACTCTATGGCTGTGCCGCGGCACCGGCCTTGCCCGCCGGTCCGGCGAAGCTGCTCCTGGTTGTGGCGGTCGCACTTCTCGACGTCGACAACCGGGTGCTGATCGCCAAACGTCCCGAGGGCAAGGCGATGGCCGGGCTTTGGGAGTTTCCCGGCGGCAAGGTGGCCCCGGGGGAGCGGCCCGAGGCGGCGCTGGTGCGCGAGCTGCACGAGGAACTGGGTATCGACACCAGCACCTCGTGTCTGGCGCCGGCCACGTTCGCGAGCCACGCCTATCCGGATTTCCACCTGTTGATGCCGGTCTATGTCTGCCGGCAATGGCGCGGTACGCCCACCCCGCGCGAAGGCCAGGAACTCGCCTGGGTGCGGATCTCGAAGCTGCGCGACTATCCGATGCCGCCGGCCGATCTGCCGCTGATCGCGATGCTCCGCGACATGATCGGCGGCTGACGCCTCAGCCTGCGTCGCCTCCTCCGCCCGGTACCTCTGCCCTCAACCGCGCCAGCATGTCGCTCATTGCCGTATCGGCGGTGCCGCGGCGACGCGGCTGCGGCTGGCCGGCCGCTTTCTTCCAGCCGGCGAGGTGGATCAGATCCAGTGTCGCCGGCACCCGCCCATCGGGGCGGGCGAAGCGCTCCACATAGATCTCCATCGCCCGCATCAGGGTCGCCCGCTTCAGCGGCGCGCGGCGGCGATCGTGGAGCACGTTGGTGGCGCCGATCATCCGCAGCTCGGCCAGAAGCTTCAGCGGGTGGGCATAGGTCAGCGTGATGGTGTCGACATCGACCACCGGCAGCTGAAAGCCCGCCCGCTGCATCAGCCCGGCCGCATCGCGCAATTCGGCAAAGGGCGAGACCCGCGGCGACAGCCCGCCGTCGATCTCGATTTCGGCCGCGGTCAGCGCCTCGCGCAGCTCCTTCAGGCTGGAACCGCCGGCGATCGCGCCCAGAAACAGCCCGTCGGGCTTCAGCGCCCGCTCGATCTGGATCAGCGCGCCCGGCAGATCATTGGTCCAGTGCAGCGAGAACAGGCCCAGCACCAGATCCATCGAGCCGTCGGCAATCGGCAGCAGTTCTTCATCCGCCACCACCACGGGCCCCGCATCGGCAGCGGCCATGGCCGGCGAGAGGTCCAGCCCGATCAGGGTCTCGATACCCCGCCGGCCCTGGAAGATGTCGCGGCTGGCACCGTCGCGGGAGCCGATCATCAGCGCCCGCGGGAAATCCCGCAGCACATCGTCCAGCCGTTCGGCCAGACGCTCGGCGACTTCACGAAGCAGAAAGCCGTGATCGCCGCCGGCGCGGGCGGCGCGATCGCGCCGGCGGCGCAGGAGCGCACGGTCGAACAGGCGGATGGGATCGGTCATGGCCGCTATATGGCACGGCCGGCCGCCTGCGGCAACAGCCCGTACCGGATGAGACTTGCGCGCGCATGTCCCGGACATCATGATCGCATGGCGACAGATTGTCAGGGGGAGGTGACGTCGTGGTCGAGGATGCGGTCGATGGCGGCATGCGGCCGGCTGCGGCCCTGGTCCGCCGGATGGCCGGTCTGCTGGCCGGTGTCGGGCGGGTGTTGCTGGATGCGGCCCTGCCGCCGCTCTGCGGGTTGTGCCGTGCACCGGTGGATCGCCCGGGGTTGTGCGGTGCCTGCTGGTCCGGGCTGGTCTTCGTCACCGGCCCGATCTGTGACCGCTGCGGCGTGCCGCTGCCATCGGATCCGGGCGGCCCGGCTGTCTGCGGCGGCTGTGCGGCGAAGCCCCCGGCCTTTGCCATGGCCCGGGCGCCGCTGATCTACGAGGGGACCTCGAAACGCCTGGTGCTGGCGCTGAAGCATGGCGATGCCGGGCATCTGGCGCCGATGCTGGGCCGGCTGATGGCGCCGGTGGCGCGGGGGTTGGGGCCCGTCGATCTGGTGGTGCCGGTGCCGCTGCACTGGCGCCGACGGCTGAAGCGTCGCGACAATCAGTCCGCCGTGCTGGCACGGGCGCTGGCCGGCGAGCTGGGGCTGGCCCACGAGCCCAGGCTGCTGCGCCGGGCGCGGTTCACGGCATCCCAGGGCAACAAGGGGCGCGAGGCACGGGCCCGCAACGTCGCCGGTGCCATGCGGGTACCGGCCGGGACAGCCTTGCGGTCGCGGCTGGCGGGGGCCCGGGTGCTGCTGGTCGATGACGTGCTGACCACCGGCGCCACGGCCGAGGCCTGCAGCCGTGCCCTGATCCGTGCCGGGGCCGCCGCCGTGGTGGTCATCGCGGCGGCCCGGGTGCCGGCTCCTGGCGACGGGATCCGACACATGGTGGATCCTGCAACGCTGCCGGCCGAGGGAGAGGCATCCGAGAGGCTTTGAGACGGCGCGATCATCCCTATATCATTGGAACGTTTCCAATGGTCGCGGGTGCCGCTGCGCCCGGGGCTTCCCGTCCACCAGCCGAAGGGATCCGAGGTTCATCGTGGCCGAGGTCATCATCTATTCGACGCCGATCTGCCCCTATTGCGCACGCGCCAAGGCGCTGCTGGAGCGGAAGGGCGTGAGCTACACCGATATCGACGTCTACAGCGACCGGTCGCTCCGTGCGGAAATGACCGAGAAGGCCGGCGGGCGGACCAGCGTGCCGCAGATCTTCATCGACGGTGCCCATGTCGGCGGCTGTGACGATCTTTATGCGCTGGAGCGTGCCGGCAAGCTGGATCCGATGCTGGGGGCGGCGTGATCACCCGCGTCGCCTGCATCCAGACCACGGCAACGCCAGACATGGCGGCGGGGCTGGACCGGATCGCGGGTTTCGTCGCCGATGCGGCAGGCCGGGGCGCGCGGCTGGTGATGCTGCCCGAGATGTCGGCAATGCTGGCCCCCGGCCCCGAGCAACGCGCGGCCGCCCTGGCCGAAGCGGAGCATCCGGCGGTGGCGGCCTTTGCGCGCATGGCGCGGGAGGCGGGGATCTGGCTGCATTGCGGATCGATCGCGGTCGGCGCACCGGCCGCAGGCGACGAGCGGCTCGCCAACCGGACGCTGGTCTTCGACCAGAACGGGGTGATCGTCGCCCGTTACGACAAGATCCACCTCTTCGACGTCGGCGATCTGGCCGACGGCCAGAGCTATCGCGAAAGCGACCGCTACCGTCCGGGCGATCAGGCCAGGGTGATCGACACCCCCGCCGGCCGGATGGGGCTCAGCATCTGCTACGACCTGCGCTTTCCCCATCTCTATCAGGCGCTGGCCGATGCCGGGGCAAGCGTGCTCGCCATTCCTGCCGCCTTCACGGTGCCGACCGGCCGGGCCCATTGGCATGCGCTGATGCGGGCACGGGCGATCGAGACCGGCTGCTGGGTGATGGCCCCTGCCCAGGCCGGCGAGCATTATCCCGGCCGCCGCACCTATGGCCACAGCCTGATCGTCTCGCCCTGGGGCGAGGTGGTGGCAGAGGCCGATGGGGAGAGCGAAGGCGTGATCCTGGCCGATCTGGATACCGATGCGGTGACGGCGGCGCGCAGCAAGGTGCCCTCGCTCGCCAACCGGCGCAGCTTTACCGGCCCCTGATCCGGGGCCGGCGTCAGCGGGTGGTCAGGCGGCGAGCATCGCCGCCAGCACCGGTGCCATCAGCACGTTGAACAATCCTGCCAGCACCATCACCAGGCCGGCGATCGAGCCTTCCTCGGTGCCGATCTGGTGGGCCTTGGCGACGCCGGCGCCATGGGCGCCCATGCCGAACAGCGCACCTCGGGCAAGGCTGGAGCGGAGCGGCAGCCAGGTCAGCATGATCTCGCCGATGGCGGCACCGCAGACGCCGGTCAGGATCACGAAGACTGCCGTCAGATCGGGCAGGCCGCCGATATCGTCGGACACCGCCATGGCGAAGGGCATGGTCACCGAGCGCGGCATCAGGCTGCGCGCCAGCTGGTCCGACAGGCCCAGCAGATGGGCCATGCCCCAGGCGCTGGCCATGGCGATCCCGCTGCCGATAACCACGCCCAGCGTCAGGATCGGCCAGTAGCGGCGGATCACCGCCCGCCGTTCCCAGATCGGCAGGGCGAAGGCCACGGTGGCAGGGCCGACCATGATCGTCAGCCAGTGGCTGCCGCGGTTGTAGTCGCCATATCCCGCCTGCATGATGGTGGCGAGCAGGATCAGCAGGGCGGGGGTGACCAGCAGTGGCGAACTCCACCAGCGCGGCCGGATGCGGTTCAGGGCGCGGGCGCCGATATAGAAGGCGATGGTGGCGGCCGGCCAGAAGAGCAGGGTCGCCGGATCCTCAGGCAGGGTCATGGCGCGTCCTCAGGCGAAAGAAGAGTTCGACGGTCAGCGCCGTCGACACCATCACCATCAGCGTGCCGGTCATGATCACGGCCAGCAGCTTCAGGCCCAGCGTGCCCAGGAATTCGTGATGGTCGAGCACGGCCATCACCGCGGGCACGAAGAACAGCAGCATCTCGGCCAGCAGCCATTTTGCGCCCCGGCCCAGGCTGTCGGGCCGGATGCGATGGGTGGCGAGCAGGACCAGCACCGCGGCCATGCCCAGAATGCCGCCCGGCACCGGCAGCGCCAGTTGGCGCACCGCGGTCTCGCCCACGGCCCAGAAACCGGCCAGCAGCGTGATCTGCACCAGACGGTTGCGGTGGAGCGTATGACGGATGGCGGCGGCGAGACGCTGGCGGCGCATGGGACGGACCCTCCATGGGTTTACGAGGGACAGTCTATGCTGCATTGCGGCATGGCGAAAATGAATTGATTGCATCTTAAAGATGCGTATAAGGAATGCCCATGGAACTGCGCACGCTCAGAGCATTCGTCGAGGTGGTCCGCCAGGGAGGTTTCTCCCAGGCGGCCAAGGTCGTGAACACCACCCAGCCGACCATCAGCAAGGCGGTCAGGCAGCTGGAGGACGATCTGGGCACGCCGCTGCTCGACCGGGTCGGCCATCGCAGCGAGCTGACCGAGGCCGGGCGGATCGTCTATCGCCGCGCCCTGTCGATGCTGGCCGAACGCGACGACATGATCGCCGAACTGGACGAGCTGCGCGGGCTGAAGCGCGGCACGCTCCGTCTGGGGCTGCCGCCGCTCGGCTCCGCCACGCTGTTCGCGCCGCTCTTCGCAATCTTTCGCAGCCGTTATCCGGGCATCGACATCGGGCTTGTGGAGCATGGCAGCAAGCGGCTGGAAGAGGTGCTGCTGGCGGGTGAGGTCGACATGGCGGCGTCCCTGCTGCCGGTCTCGGAAGAATTCGACTGGCAGGCCATCCGCGCCGAGCCCCTGACGGCGCTGCTCGCCCTCGACCATCCGCTGGCCGATGCCCCGAAGATCGATCTGCCGATGCTGGCCGAGCACCCGCTGATCCTGTTCGAAAGCGGCTTTGCGCTGAACAAGATCATTCTGGATGCCTGCCGTCGCCATGGCTTCCGCCCCAACATCGCCGCGCGCAGCGGCCAGATCGATTTCATCGTCGAACTGGCGGCGGCCGGCCTCGGCATCGCCTTTCTGCCGCGGATGATCGCCGAGCAGCGCCGTCATGCGGCGGTGCGTCTGGTGCCGCTCGACGATCCGGAAGCGCAGTGGCATATGGCCCTGATCTGGCGCCGTGGCGGCTATCTCTCCCATGCGGCGCGGGCCTGGCTGGCGCTGACCCGCGAGGTGCACGGGCACGGCTGACCACATGCCGGGCAGGCATGGGTCATATTCGAACAATTCATTTTAAACCGGACATGCTGCGGCGCACTGTGAACGGCCCGGGTGCAGGTGACGAGCCGCCCCAGACCCACAGGAAGACCAAAGCCTATGGCCCGCCGCCTGTCCCTGCCGCTGCCCCTGATCGCGCTGGCGATCGCGTCCTTCGGCATCGGCACCACCGAATTCGTCATCATGGGCCTGCTGCCCGATGTCGCCCGTGATCTTGGGGTCGACATTCCGGCTGCCGGGCTGCTGGTGACCGGCTATGCCCTGGGCGTGACCTTCGGGGCGCCGGTGCTGGCGATTTCGACCGCGCGGCTGGAGCGGCGCACGGCGCTGCTGCTGCTGATCGGCATCTTCATCCTGGGCAATCTGCTCTGCGCGATCGCGCCCGATTATGCGCTGCTGATGGCGGCGCGGGTGGTGACGGCTTTCTGCCACGGCGCCTTCTTCGGCCTCGGTGCCGTGGTCGCGGCCCAGGTGGTGGCACCCGAGAAGCGGGCGCAGGCGATCGCAATCATGTTCTCGGGCCTCACCCTCGCCAATGTCCTGGGGGTGCCTTTCGGTACGGCGCTGGGGCAGGCGCTGGGCTGGCGCGCGACCTTCTGGGCGGTGGTCGCGATCGGGGTCTTTGCGGCGGCCGGCCTCTGGGCCTGGCTGCCGCGGGGACTGCGCATCGGCTCGGCCGGTTTCCTGGGGGAGTTGCGCAGCCTCGGCCGCGCGCAGGTGCTGCTGGCGATGGCGATCAGCGTGCTCGCCTCCGCCAGCCTGTTCAGCGTCTTCACCTATATCGTCCCTATGCTTCAGGACGTGACCGGCATCGCGCCGGGCCGGGTCACCATCGTCCTGCTGCTGCTGGGCGTGGGGCTGACGGTCGGCAATCTGATCGGCGGCCGGTTGGGCGACTGGCGGCTGATGCCGGCGGTGATCGGCCTCTTCGCCGCCGTGATGGCCGTGCTCGGTACGTTCACCATCGGCGTCCATGCCGTCGTGCCGGCCGTGATCTGCGTCATCCTGTGGGGGGCGGTGGCCTTCGCGCTGGTCTCGCCGCTGCAGATGCGGGTGGTGAACGAGGCGCGCGGCGCCCCCAACCTAGCCTCCACCCTCAACCAGGGCGCCTTCAATCTGGGCAATGCCATCGGCGCCTGGGCGGGCGGCGTCGCCATCACCCATGGCCTGCCCTATGCCCAGATCCCCTGGATCGGAGTGGGGCTGGCTGCGGCCGGCATGGGGCTCGCGGCGGTGTCGCACCGCCTGGACCGTATGCGGCTCTTGCCTGAAGACCCCGCTCGTGCCATCTAAATCGCAACGGCCCTGCAATCTGCGGGGCCGGGAGAGCGGGAGAGCGGATCGGCGGCATGATCGTCTTCGACCTCAAATGCAGCGCGGGCCATCGTTTCGAGGCCTGGTTCAGGGACAGCGACACCTTCACGGCCCAGGCCGCGGCGGGTGAAGTCGCCTGCCCGGTCTGCGGCGATCAGAAGGTCGAGAAGGCATTGATGGCCCCCCGGCTCAATGTGCGCTCGCACGCCCGCGACGAGGCCGCGCCTGCGCCGGTGCCGACGGCTGCGGCAGAGGTGCCGCCGGCACAGCCGCCCGCCCCGGCCGATCCGGCCGCCGAGCGGCTGATGGCCGTTCAGGGCGAGGTGATGAAGCGGCTGCGCGAGATCCGCCGCGAGGTGGAGGCGAATTGCGATTTCGTCGGCGACCGCTTCGCCGAAGAGGCCCGCAGCATGCATCTGGGCGAGACCCCGGCCCGCCCGATCTACGGCCAGACCACCGATGCCGAGGCGGAAAGCCTGCGCGAGGATGGCGTTCCCTTTGCCGCCATCCCCTGGCTGCCGCGCGAGGACGGCTGACGACTTTTGTCGTCCAATATCACGCCGGCCGTCCGTCTGCGCCCGAGGTGTCCACGGTCGGCGCCGTCGCCCGCTTCAGCCGCCGGCCCAGCACCAGCGGCATCACCGCGACCAGGGCGGCCGCGATCCAGAGCACGATGGAGATGGTGCTCTCGAACAGGATGCCGATATCGCCGCCGCTGATGGCGAGCGCATTGCGCAGGTTCACCTCCATCACCCGGCCGAGCACGAAGCCCAGGATGATCGGCGCCATGTCGAAGCCGGTCTTGCGCAGCAGCCAGCCGGCCATGCCGATGCCCAGCATCAGCAGCACCGAGAAGGCGGAGGCGTGGGTGGAGTAGACGCCCACGATCGACAGCACCAGAATGCCCGGCACCAGCACCCAGTTGGGCACCGTCAGCACCCGGGTGAAGATCCGGACCAGCGGCAGGTTCAGGGCCAGCAGCAGGATGTTGCCGATGAAGAGCGAGGCGATGAGCCCGCCGACGATTTCCGGCCGGTCGGTCATCAGCGTCGGGCCGGGCTGGATGTTGTAGAGCATCAGCGCGCCCAGCATCACTGCGGTGGTGCCGGATCCGGGCACGCCCAGGGTCAGCATGGGCACGAAGGCGCCGCAGGAGGTGGCGTTGTTGGCGGCTTCGGGGGCGACCAGCCCGCGCGGATCACCCTTGCCGAAACTGCCGTCGCGGTCCGAGATCCGCTTTTCGGTCATATAGGCGATGGCGCTGGAAACCGAGGCGCCGGTGCCCGGCAGCACGCCGACCACGAAGCCGATGCCGCTGGAGCGCAGCGCCGTGCCGATGCCGCGACGGATGTCGGAAAGCCGCGCGGTCATCCGCCCCAGGCCGCGGATGATTTCCGCGCCGGCCGCCTGTTTCTCCAGCAGGATCAGCGCTTCCGAGATCGAGAACAGGCCGATCACGAGGACGACGAATTCGATGCCGTCGCCGAGTTCCGGCTCGCCGAAGGTGAAACGATAGGCGCCCGAGGTGGCATCCAGCCCGATGGTCGCCAGCATCAGGCCGAGCACGCAGCCGATCAGGGTCTTCACCGGCCGGGCGCCCATCATCGAGCCCAGGGTCGCGAAGGCGAAGACCATCAGCACGAAATACTCCGCCGGGCCGAAGCCGGTGGCGAGACCGGCCAGGACCGGTGCGAACAGGGCAAGGCCGGTCGCGCCGATGATGCCGCCGGTGAACGAGGCGAGGCCGCTCAACATCAGCGCCTCGCCGGCCCGGCCCTGGCGGGCCATGGGATAGCCGTCGAGCGCCGTCATCACCGCGCCGGCATCCCCCGGCACGTTGAGCAGGATCGAGGAGATCCGTCCGCCATACTCGGCCCCGCAATAGATGGCGGCGAGCAGGATCATGGTGCTCTCGGGCGGCAGGCCCATGGTGTAGGCGATGGGCAGCAGCAGGGCGATGCCGTTGATCGGGCCGATCGCCGGCAGGGCGCCGATCATGGTGCCGAGAAAGCAGCCGATCAGGCCGATCAGCAGGTTCTGGAGGCTGAGCGCGACCGAGAACCCGTCCCAGAGATAATCGAAGGACATGGGTGATGAACTCCCCTCTCAGCCGAAGATGGCGCCGGTCGGCAGATAGACCTCGAGTGCGGCCACGAACACCGCCCACCAGAGGGCGGCATGCAGCACGCCGCCGAAGGCCGCCCTGACCCATCCGGCGCCGAAGACGCGGGCGACGCCGGCGGTCAGGACGAAGATCGCGACCGGGAAGCCCAGCGGCTCCATCAGCAGGACGGATGCAACCGCCAGCGTCGGAATGGCCAGCGTGCGGCCGAGCAGGGCCCCTTTCGGCAGCTCCTCGGCACCTTCGGGCCGGCGCGCGAACAGCAGGGCAAGGACGGCAAGCGCGATGGCGAGGGCGACGGGGAAGACGCGCGGCCCCAGCGGATCGGAGGCGAAGGCATAGTCGATCCGCGCGCCGATCAGGCCATAGGCGATGGCGAGGAGAAAAAGGCAGGCCGCAGCGACCCTGCCGGTGGGCAGGTGGCCGCGGCCGGAACCGGTTGAGCCGCTCATGGCCTCACATCCCGGCTTCAGCGGCGATCTGCTTGAAGCGGGTGACGTCGGCCTGAACCTTCTTCTCGAAATCCGCGCCCAGCAGGGTAAAGGGGTAGAGCCCGCGTGCGGTGCGTTCCGCTTCGAATTCGGGGGTCTTCGACAGGGCCGCGAACTGGTCCACCCACCAGCGATAGTCCTCGTCCGACACGTCGTGGCCGATATAGTAGCCGCGCCAGACCGGCCATTCGATGTCGATGCCCTGTTCGCGCGCCGTCGGTACCCCGGCCAGTTCCCCCGGCAGGCGTTCCGGTGCCATCACCGCCAGGATGCGCACCTTGCCCGCCGCATGATGGCGGGCCATCTCGGCCGCATCGCCGGCACCGATGGCCACATGGCCGCCTTCAAGCGCCGTGAGCACCGCGCCGCCGCCCTCCAGCGCCACATAGCGCATGTCCCGGGCCGGATGGCCGGCAGCCTTGGCCAGCATCACGCCCTTCATCCAGTCCTGCGAGCCCACCGCGCCGCCACCGGCGACCGGGAACTTCGTCGGATCCTTGGCATAGGCGGCGATCAGTTCGGCCAGGGTCTGATAGGGCGAGTCGGCGGCCACCACCAGCACGCCGTAATCGGCGCCGAGCGCGCCCACCCACCGCACGGCAGTCTCGTCATAGCGGCCGAACTTACCCTGGGCCAGCAGCAGGGCCGAGCCCGAGGATGCGGCCGAGACCAGATTGGCGTCGGTGGCGCGCTTGCCGATCACATGGTTGTAGGCCACGGCGCCGACGCCGCCTTCCATATAGGTCACGATCATCGGCTGCGAGATCAGCTTCGCCTGAAGCATCGCATTGGCGATCAGCCGGCAGGTGAGATCGAACCCGCCACCCGGCTTGGCGCCGGCCAGACATTCCGGCCGGTCCGGTGCGGCCATGGCCGGCGGGGCCAGGGTCGTGGCGGTGATGGCGAGGCCGAACCCGAGAAGGGGCAGCAGGGTGGCGATCTGGCGGCGCGGGGCGTTGCGGGGCATCTTCTGGTCTCCGATTGTCCGGATTTCTGGCAAGGAGGGCCCGTTACTCTCCACGATCGTGAAGAGATCAAGACATGCAGAGGCAAATGCAGCTCCGATAATTGTGGGGCTGCAGATGCTTTGATTGATGATTTTTGGGAAAACTAGGTCTTTGCCGCGTCGGGCAACATGATATCCTCCCCTTCATCTTCTGACGGATCCGTCTCTGCGGATTGTCCTGCATGATGGCGGGCGAAACTGTCAGGATCCTGTCTGACACCGGAGATCCTGAAACGGGTCGGAAGTTCTCGCGGGAAGGGAATGCCCATGCGCATCCTGCTGGTGGAGGATACTCACGATGTCGGCGAGGCGATCTGCCGGCGGTTCGAGGCGATCGGTCACAGTGTCGACTGGGAGACGGACGGCACGGCGGCGGCCGAGATCCTGGACTTCACCGACTACGCGCTGGTGATCCTGGATGTGATGCTGCCCGGGCTCGACGGCTTCGAGATTCTGCGGCGGCTGCGGCGGGCCGGGAACACCACGCCGGTGTTGCTGCTGACGGCGCGATCCGAGGTGGAGGACCGGGTGGGCGGGCTCGACCTCGGCGCCGACGACTATCTGGTGAAGCCTTTCGACTTTCGGGAACTCGAGGCCCGGGCCCGGGTGCTGATGCGTCGCACGGCGGGCGAGGCGACCAATCTGCTCACCTGCGGTGATGTGATCATCGACCGGGCCGCCCGTCAGGTGCGGCTCGGCACCCGCGAAATCCCGCTCAAGCGCCGGGAGATGACCCTGCTCGAACTCTTTGCCGCCCGGCCCGGGCGGGTCTTCGGCAAGGACGAACTGCTCGACCAGCTGTTCGGCTTCGGCGAAGGGGCGAACCCGAACGCGATCGAGCTGTATGTCGGCCGGCTGCGCAAGAAGCTGGAGGGGGCGAAGGTGCGCATCGTAACCGTGCGAGGGGCCGGCTATCAGCTGGTGACCGATGACCCGGTCTGAGACGGGGGAGATGCGCCCCTCTCTCGCATCCAGACTGATGCTGCGCATCGGTGTTCTGGTTGCGGCCGGTGCGGTCATTCTGGTCACGGCCGCCTGGTATTATGCCCGGGCGGCGGCCGACGATGCCTATGACCGGCTGCTGGTCGGCGCCGTGCTGCAGATGACCGAGAGCCTGGCGGTGGAAGAGGGCGAGCTTACTGTCTCCCTGCCGGTTTCGGCCTTCGAATTGCTGGGGCTGGCGGGCCAGGACCGGATCTTCTATCGGGTGATCGACACCGCCGGCCGCACGCTGACCGGCTATGACGATCTGGCGGTTCCGCCGGGGGCCGCCGGGGTGATGGGTGATCAGCCTCTGGTCACCGGCGGCCGCCATGGCGGGGAAGCGGTGCGGATGGCGGTGGCCGCGCGTCGCCTGACCGACCCCGCCATAAGTGGTACGGCGCGGGTGGTCGTGGCACAGACCGAGCGGGCCCGCCGGGACCTCGCCCGTGAACTCACGCTTCGGGTGGTCGGACTGGTGGTGGTGATGGCGGCGGTGGCGGTGGCCGGCACCATGCTTGCCATCCGCTACGCGCTCCGCCCCGTGCGGGGCATGGGTGAGGCGCTGGGCCGGCGTGACCCCCATGACCTGACGCCACTCTCGCCCGAGGTGCCGCGCGAACTTGCGCCCTTCGTCGGCTCGATCAACCATTTCATGGGACGGCTGGATCAGCGGGTGGGCGGGTTGCAGCGCTTCATCGCCGATGCCGCCCATCAGATCCGCACCCCCTTAACGGCGCTCTCGGCCCAGCTGGACCTGCTGGAGCCTGCGGTCGCGGGAGAGGACGGGCGCCGGCATCTCGCCCGGGTGCAGGACCGGCTGCGCGAGCTGTCGCGGCTGACCAATCAGCTGCTGAGCCATGCCATGGTCATTCATCGGGCCGATGTGGTGCAGCTGAAGGCGGTCGATCTGGTCGATGTCGCCCGGCGGGCCTTCCGCTCGGCGATCCCGATCACCATCGATCACGACACGCTCGTCTCCTTCGACGCGCCCCAGGGCCCGGTGATGGTGCTGGGCGATCCGGTCAGCCTGCGCGAGGCGATCGCCAATTGCATCGACAACGCCCTGACCCATGGTGTCGTCTCGCGGCTGGAGGTGCGGGTGGTGGCCCGCGACGGCCGGGCGATGATCGAGGTGGAGGATGACGGCCCGGGCATCCCGGCGGAGGACTGGCCGCATATGCTCCAGCGCTTCGCCACCACCCGCGCCGGCGATGGCGGTACCGGCCTCGGCTTCGCCATCGCCGCCGAGGTGATGGCGGCCCATGGCGGAGAGCTTGGTTTTCGCCGGCTTGAGGCGGGTGGTTTCGTGGTGGTTGCGGCCCTGCCGCAGCTGGCGGCCAGGGGAGGGCAGGCATGATCCGCCGGATGTCCGCGATCATCGCGCTGGCATGGGCCCTGCTGGCGGCCGCACCGGTGGCGGCCCTTGAAGGCGAGACGGTGGTCTTCGCCGCCCCGACGGTCGAGACCGACCGGCTGGTCATCCATGCGGCGACGGATGTGGCGGCGATGGGGCCACTGATCCGGGACTTTCAGGCCCGCAATCCCGGTGTGACGGTCGATTATATCGAATATGTCAGCAACGACCTTCAGGCGGCGGCGATCGCTGCCTGTACGGCCGGCGAACCGCTCGGCGATCTGCTGATCTCGCCCTCGGTCGACCAGTTGCTGAAGCTCGCCAATGACGGCTGCGCGCTGGCCCATCTCTCGCCCGAGACCGAGCGGGTGCCCGACTGGGCCAACTGGCGCAACGAGGTCTTCGGCTTCTCGATCGAGCCTGCGGTCTTCGTCTACAACGCCCGGCTGGTGCCGGAGGCCGAGGTGCCGCACACCCATGTCGAACTGGCCGATCTTCTGCGCCGGCGGATCGACCGCTATGCCGGCCGCGTCGGTACCTACGACATCCGGGTCTCGGGCATCGGCTATCTCTTCGCCTTCAATGACGCCCGCCAGACCACGACGATTTTCGGCCGGCTGCTGGAAAGCCTGGGCCGCGCCTCGGCGGTGGTGCGCTGCTGCACATCGGAAGTGGTGGCCGAGGTGGCGGCGGGCCGGCTGCTGATCGGCTACAACATGCTCGGCTCCTACGCCTATGCCGCAGCCCGAACCGACCCGGCGCTCCGGGTGGTGGTGCCGGCGGATTACGCGCTGGTGCTGGCGCGCGGCGCGCTCATCCCCGCCCATGGGGTACGGCCGGATCTCGCCCGGCGCTTCCTCGACTACCTGCTGTCGGCCCGCGGCCAGGAAGTGGTGCGGAACGAGGCCTTCTTTTTCTCGGAAACCGGCCCGATGCCCGCGGGCGTCGCCGGTCCGCGGGCGCTGGATGATGGCGGCATCGCCCGACCGATCCGGATCGGCCCGGCCCTGCTTGCGGTTCAGGACGCGGCCCAGCGCCGCCGCTTCATTCGCGACTGGAGCCGGTCGATGGTGGAGATGGGGGTGCCGCCCGCGCCATGATCCCGGCTGCGACCGTGTCCTCAGCCCGGCTTGCGGGCGGCGATGAAATAGTTGATGCCGAGCGAACCGCCGACCTGCCAGCCGGCGGCCGGATCCCGGTTCAGCCCCACAGCCTCGAACGGCCTCAGCCCGGCATTGCGCAGGCCGCGGGCGAGTTCAGATGGGCGCAGGAATTTGCGCCAGTCATGGGTGCCGCGCGGCACCCAGCGCAGCACGTATTCCGCCGCCACGATCGCGCCCAGGAAGCTCTTGGGCGTGCGGTTGAGCGTCGAGGCAATCAGCACGCCGCCGGGCTTGAGCAGCCGGGCGGCGCTGGTGAGGAAGAGGTCCGGATCGGCGACATGCTCGACGATCTCGAGCGTGAGCACCACGTCGAAAGCCTCGGTCTCGCCGGCGGCAACCAGATCCTCGACCGCGGCCGCACGATAGGCGATGTCGAGCCCGGCATCGGCGGCATGGGCGGAAGCGACGGCGATGTTGCGCGCCCCGGCATCGAGACCGGTCATCCTTGCGCCGAGCCGTGCCAGCGGTTCCGAGACCAGGCCACCGCCGCAGCCGATATCGATGATCGCAAGCCCGTCGAGCGGGCGCATGCCGTCGACCGCCCGGCCCAGGGCCTTGCACACCGTGTCCCGGATATAGCCGATCCGGGCCGGGTTGAGCGCGTGGAGCGGCGCGAAGGGCCCGGACGGATCCCACCATTCCTCCGCCATCCGGGTGAAGGTGTCGATCTCGCGGGCGTCGACGGTTCCGGTGGCGGGGGCAGGGGTCATGACCTGAATTTTCCTCGGGCTCGGCATCGGCTGGATCACCGGTGCGCATCCTTGCACGGCCCGGCAGGGGAGAGTATGAATATGCGCCCTGCAAGCGACAAGGGCTTGACGGCGGCGGCATTCGCGGAAACGGCCCGAAAAAAACGGCCCTCACACCAGAAAACGGCCCTGGTCCCTTGCCTTGCCCGGCGGGATCGGCCGACACGACGGAGCGGACCCACATGGCGCGCATCGTGATGAAGTTCGGCGGCACTTCGGTCGGCGACATCGAGCGGATCAAGAATGTCGCCAGGCGCGTCAAATCCGAGGTGGATGCCGGCAACGAGGTGGCCGTGGTGGTCTCGGCGATGGCCGGGACGACCAACCAGCTGGTTGCCTGGTGCCGTGAGGCCGATCTGGTCCACGATGCCCGCGAATACGACACCGTGGTCGCCTCGGGCGAGCAGGTGACCGTCGGCCTGCTGTCGATCGCCCTTCAGGCGATCGGCGTCCATGCCCGGTCGTGGCTGGGCTGGCAGATCCCGATCCGTACCGACGATGCCCATGGCCGCGCCCGGATCGAGGCGATCGAGGGCGGCGAGCTGATCGCCCGCATGGGCCGCGGTGAAGTGCCGGTGGTCGCCGGTTTCCAGGGCGTTTCGCCCACCGGCCGTATCACCACGCTCGGCCGTGGCGGCTCCGACACCTCGGCCGTGGCGCTGGCTGCGGCCCTCAAGGCTGACCGCTGCGACATCTACACCGATGTCGACGGCGTCTACACAACTGATCCGCGCATCGTTGCGAAGGCGCGGAAGCTTGATAAGATCACGTTCGAGGAAATGCTGGAGATGGCCTCCCTCGGAGCGAAGGTCCTGCAGACCCGCTCGGTCGAGATGGCCATGAAGCATGGTGTACGCGTACAGGTTCGCTCCACCTTCTCGGACGCGCCCGGCACCCTGGTCGTTGACGAGGACGAGATCATGGAACAGAAGCTGGTGAGCGGCATCGCGTACAGCCGCGATGAGGCCAAGATCACCCTGGTGCGTGTGCCCGACCATCCGGGCATTGCGGCACATGTCTTCGGCCCGCTTGCCAAGGCCGGTGTCAATGTCGACATGATCGTCCAGAACGTGTCGGAAGACGGCCGGGCGACCGACCTGACCTTCACGGTCGGCAAGGCCGATATGGAGCGGGCGCTGAAGGTGCTGGACGAGGCCCGGGCCGAGATCGGTTGCGAGCGCGTCGACAGCGACCCCAATGTGGCCAAGGTTTCGGCCATCGGCGTCGGCATGCGCAGCCATGCCGGCATCGCCTCGCAGATGTTCGACGCGCTGGCGCGCAAGGGCATCAACATCATGGTGATCTCGACCTCCGAGATCAAAATCAGCGTGCTGGTGGCCGAGGAGTACACCGAGCTGGCGGTGCGCGCCCTGCATGCGGAGTACGGTCTGGATGCCGCTTGATCGGCCGGCTGTGCGGCCCGGGACGACCGGCCGCCCAAGGCTTGACCATATCTGGCACCGCGGCACCTCGCCCGCGGGCGCGCATGATGCCGGCCGGGACGATGGCGCATCACGGATCTCCGTGCGCCATCCGGCCCCGGCCCGGCGGCGCGCGACCCTCGGACGTCACCGCCTGACCCGCGCGGACGGAACATGAGCGCGCCGGCGTCGGCCATCCCGGGACCGCGCCGCCTGCTCAGGCGGCTGCGCGACGTCATGGCCGCGCCCGGGACTGCGCAGTCCCGTCTCAACCAGGTCGTGCTGGTCATTGCGGCCGACATGGTCGCCGAGGTGTGCTCGATCTACGTCCGCCGCGCCGGCGATGTGCTCGAACTCTTCGCGACCGAAGGTCTCAATCCCGAAGCCGTCCACAAGACCCGGCTGCGGGTGGGTGAGGGCCTGGTCGGCCACATCGCTGCCCAGGCGAGCGCGCTCTCGCTCTCCGATGCGCAGTCGCATCCCGATTTCGCCTACCGGCCCGAGACCGGCGAAGAGATCTACCACTCCCTGATGGGCGTGCCGATCCTGCGCTCCGGCCGGGTGGTGGGCGTGCTGGTGGTGCAGAACCGCACCCGGCGCAATTATGCCGAGGAGGAGCTCGAAGCCCTCCAGACCGTCGCCATGGTCCTGGCCGAGTTGATCGGCGCCGGCGATCTGGTCAACCCGTCGGAATTTCTGGAAGCCGAGGGCAATGCCACGCTGCCGCAGCGCGCCGAAGGCGTGCGGCTGGCCGATGGCGTCGCCATGGGCATTGCGGTGCTGCATCGCCAGGCGATCGAGGTCCGCCAGCTGGTGGCCGAAGACCCCGAGGTCGAGGCCGAGCGGCTTGCCGACGCGCTGGAGCGGCTCAGGGCCTCGGTCGACCGCATGCTGGCCCGGCCGGACATCGCCATCGGCGGCGAGCATCGCGAGGTGCTCGAGACCTATCGGATGTTCGCCCATGACCGGGGCTGGATCTCGAAAATCAACGACGCCATCCGCAACGGCCTGACGGCCGAGGCCGCGGTCAAGCGCACGCTCGACGACATGCGTGTCCGGCTGAACGCCTCGGGCGACCCGTATCTGCGCGAGCGGGTGCTGGACCTTGAAGACATCGCCGGCCGGCTGCTCGGCCTGCTGAACGGCGAGCCCGAGCCCCAGACCCGCGAGCTGCCCGACGACATGGTGGTCGTGGCCCGCGCCATGGGGCCGGCGGAGCTGCTCGACTACGACCGCACCCGCCTGCGCGGGCTCGTGCTGGAGGAAGGCTCGGCCACCGCGCATGTGGCGATCGTGGCCCGGGCGCTCGACATTCCGGTTCTGGGCCGGGTGGACGGGGCGTTGAGCCGCATCACCCCCGGCGACCCGGTGATCGTCGATGCCGACAACAACCAGCTGATCATCCGGCCGGGCGAGGATGTGGTCGATGCGGTGCAGCTGACGCTGGCCGCCCGGGCGGAACGCAAGGCCGCCTTCGCCGCCCTGCGCCACATGCCGTCGATCACCCGCGACGATGTGCGGGTCAACCTGCTGATGAATGCGGGCCTGCTTGCCGATATGGGCATGCTGGCCGAAAGCGGCGCCGAGGGGATCGGTCTCTACCGCACCGAATTGTTCTTCATGGTGCGGTCGCAGATCCCCGATGTCGCGGCGCAGGCGGATCTTTATGCCCGCGTGCTCGACCAGTCGGGGGAGAAGCCGGTCTATTTCCGGACCCTCGATGTCGGCTCGGACAAGCAGCTGCCCTATTTCAACCACCGCCCGGAAGAAAACCCGGCGATGGGCTGGCGTTCGCTGCGCCTGACGCTCGACCGGCCGGCGATGCTGCGCCGCCAGGTGCGGGCGCTGCTGATGGCGAGCGCCGGCCGGCAGCTGAACATCATGTTCCCGATGGTCGCCGAGGTGGCGGAATTCGATGCCGCCCGCCGGCTGGTGCAGATGGAAGTGGCGCGGGCCCGCCGCCAGCAGCAGCGCCTGCCGTCCCAGGTGCGGGTGGGGACGATGCTGGAAGTGCCGGCGCTGGCCTGGCAGCTGAAGCCGCTGCTTGAGCGGGTGGACTTCATCTCGGTCGGCTCCAACGACCTGCTGCAGTTCTTCTTCGCCTGCGACCGCGGCAATCCGGAGTTGGCCGACCGCTACGACCTGCTGTCGCCCGCGGTGCTGGGCTTCCTGCGCAATCTGGTCGATGCCTGCGCCCGGGCCGATGTGGAGCTGTCGCTGTGCGGCGAAATGGCCAGCCGACCGCTGGAGGCGATGGCGCTGATCGGTCTGGGGTTCCGCCGGATGTCGATGCCGGCCGGCGCGATCGGGCCGGTGAAGGCGATGGTCCGCAGCCTCGATCGGGGCCATCTCGCGTCCTATATGGCCACGCTGCTCGATCTGCCCGACCACTCGGTCCGCGATCGGCTGATGGCCTTTGCCCACGATCACGGTATCGCGATCTGAGCCCGGTTTTCACTGGTTTATCCCAGGCTTGCGCTTCGGGCCGGCGGGCCCGCCATCCCAGCCCTCCCCTTGCACTCGGGCGCGACGGGGAGTAGGGTCTGCGCAATTCGGCACCGCAAAAAAGACAGGGTGCGTCCGCTGCGCACCGCCATCCGGCCGGGCCGGCGGCGATGATGTCCGCATTGACGGCTGCCTGCCCCTGCCCCACCTTGAAACTCACGCGGGTGCCGCCCGCATCCTGACCCTGCGACCGGAGCGATCGAGACAGCCGATGGCGCGCCAAACGTCCAACAGCAGCCGCCTGCACCTCTACGACGTGAACGCCGGAGAGGCCGGAGGGTCCGGTGGCGGCCCCACCGGCGGATCCGGCGACTATGCCGGTGTCGGCGCGCTGTTGAAACGCGAGCGCCTGCGCCAGGGGCACGACATCGCCCAGGTCGCCGACCAGCTGCGCATCCGTCGCCTCTATCTCGAGGCGCTGGAGGAAGGCCGCTATGCCGAGCTGCCGGCGCCTGCCTATGTGATGGGCTTCCTGCGCTCTTACGGCGCCTTCCTCGGCCTGGATGTGCCCGAGCTGCTGCGTCGCTACAAGGCCGAGGGGCAGCATGTGCCCCAGACCAACACGCTCGATTTTCCGACGCCGGCCGAAGAAGGCCAGATGCCGCGCTTCACGGTGATCGTGGTCGCCGTCGTGCTGGCCGTGATCGCCTATGGCGGCTGGCGCTATTTCGGCGAGACCCCGAACCAGATCGCCGACACCGTCGCCGAGGTGCCGGCCTATCTGCTCCAGTCGGGTGGCGAGGGGCGTGATGCCGCCCAGGTCGGCGCCGGCACGACGGCCGGGCAGACGGCCACCACGGCCGACGACCGCGCCGCTGCCGAGGTGACCGATCGCCAGACCGACGAAGCCGAGACCGCCGATGCCGCATCCTCGGCGGCGGCACCGGTCACCTCGTCGCCGGCAGCCCCGTCATCAACGACCCCGGCTCCCACGACCTCGGCACCCACGACATCCGCCCCCGCAGCGCAGGCCCCGGCGCCTGCGCCGACTGCGACTGCCCAGGCTCCTTCTGCCCAGGCGCCTTCTCCGGCTCCTTCTGCATCGGCCCCGTCTGCGTCGGCTCCTGCGGCCCAGGCTCCGGCAGCCCAGTCTCCTGCCGCGTCGACGCCGGCACCCGCGGCGCCGGCCTCGGGCAGTGGCATTCGTATCGTCGCCACCGCCGACAGCTGGCTGCAGATCCGTGCGCCCGGTGGTGGCACCGTGTTCAGCCGCATCCTGCGGGCCGGCGAGACCTACGACCTTCCGCCCGAGGCGGCCGGCGCCAGCATGATCACCGGCAATGCCGGCGGCATCGAGATCCAGGTCGACGGCCGTACCCTGCCGCCGCTCGGGGCGGCGGGTGTCGTGAAGCGCAATATCGTTCTCGACCGGCAGGCGCTGCAGGCCGCGGCGGGCTGAGCGGCCGGGACGGGGGCTGTATCCCCGGCCCCGCCGCCCTGGCCCGGCTCCATGAGGCTTGCCGGGCATGGCCGCGGCTGATAAGTCCTTCAACGTCCGGCATCCGCGGCCGATCTGCCGTCCGCGGGCCATGATCAGCGACGGAAGCCATCATGACCGTCAGAGCCTATCGCCATATCGAGCGGCGCCAGAGCCGCAAGATCCGGGTCGGTCCGGTCGAGGTCGGCGGCGACGCACCGATTTCGGTGCAGACCATGACCAACACCCAGACCCCGGATGTGGAAGGCACGCTCGATCAGATCCGTCGCGCGGCGGAGGCCGGTGCCGATATCGTACGAGTGTCCTGCCCCGACGAAGACTCGACCGCGGCGCTGAAGCAGATCGTGGCCGGCAGCCCGGTGCCGATCGTTGCCGACATCCATTTCCACTATCGCCGCGCCATCGAGGCGGCCGAGGCGGGGGCGGCGTGCCTGCGCATCAACCCCGGCAATATCGGCTCGGCCACCCGCGTGCGCGAGGTGGTGAAGGCGGCGAAGGATCACGGCTGTTCGATCCGCATCGGCGTCAATGCCGGCAGCCTGGAGCGGGAACTGCTGGAGCGCTATGGCGAGCCCTGCCCCGAGGCGATGGTCGAAAGCGCGCTCAACCACATCCGCATTCTTGAAGAGAACGACTTCTTCGAAACCAAGATCAGCGTGAAGGCCTCCGACGTCTTCCTGGCGGTCGCGGCCTATCAGGGCCTGGCGGAGGCCTGCGACTACCCGCTGCATCTGGGCATCACCGAGGCGGGTGGTCTTCGCTCCGGTACGGTCAAATCCTCGATCGGCCTCGGCATGCTGCTCTGGTCGGGCATCGGCGACACCATCCGGGTCTCGCTCTCGGCCGATCCGGTCGAAGAGGTGAAGGTCGGCTACGACATCCTGAAGAGCCTGGGGCTGCGCCGGCGCGGGGTGACCATCGTGTCCTGCCCCTCCTGCGCCCGGCAGCGCTTCCAGGTGATCGACACGGTCGCAAAGCTGGAAGACCGGCTGGGCCACATCACCGTGCCGATCTCGCTGTCGGTGATCGGCTGTGTGGTCAACGGCCCGGGCGAGGCGCGCGAAACCGAGATCGGCGTCACCGGCGGCGGCGGCCATCATCTGGTCTATATCAACGGCGCACCCGACCATAAGGTCGGCGACGACCGGTTGATCGACCATATCGTCGAACTGGTCGAGGCCCGCGCCGAGGCGATCGCCGCCGGTGACACCGCCATGACCACGCTGAAGCGGAAGGTCGCAGCCGAGGGCTGACCCCGGCGACCCTGCACCTTTCCTTCCCGGACATCCCAGAACCTGCCTGACGGAGACCCCCAGCCTTGGCCAAGCTGCAGCCGGTGCGCGGCACCCACGACATCCTGCCCGACGAGATGCCGCGCTATCGCAATGTCTTCGATGCGGTGGCCCATGTCGGCGCCACCTACGGCTATGGCGAGATCGCGACTCCGATCTTCGAATTCACCGAGGTGTTCAAGCGCACCCTGGGCGACACGTCGGACGTGGTGACGAAGGAGATGTACACCTTCGCCGATCGCGGCGGGGAGGGGTTGACGCTCCGCCCCGAGGGCACGGCCGGTGTCGCCCGGGCGGTCATCTCGGGCGGACTGCTGCAGCAGGTGCCGCTCAAATATTTCTACCGCGGCCCGATGTTCCGCTACGAACGCCCGCAGAAGGGCCGCATGCGGCAGTTCCACCAGATCGGTGTCGAGCTGCTGGGCGTGCCCGAACCCAGCGGCGATATCGAAGTCATCGCCCTCGGCGCCGATATTCTCGACCGGCTGGGCGTGCTGGGCGACACCATGCTCGAGATCAACACGATCGGCGACATGGAGAGCCGCAACGCCTATCGCATGGCGCTGGTCGCCTATCTGGAGGGCCATATCGACCGCCTCTCCGATGACAGCCGCGAGCGGCTGCACCGCAATCCGCTGCGGGTGCTGGACAGCAAGGATGCGGGCGACCGCGAGGTGGTGGCGAACGCGCCGCGTTTCGACGACTACCTGACGCCCCATGCCGCCGATTTCTTCGCGACGGTCCTGGCCGGGCTCGACCGGCTGGGCATCCCCTACCGCCGCAATGTCTATCTGGTGCGCGGGCTCGACTATTACTGCCACACCACCTTCGAATTCGTGACCGACCGGCTGGGCGCCCAGGGCACCGTGCTCGCCGGCGGCCGCTATGACGGGCTGATCGGCCAGATGGGCGGCGCCGAGACCCCGGGCGTCGGCTGGGCGGCCGGTGTCGAGCGGCTGTCGCTGCTGGCCGAGCCGCCGGCTGCCGCCATCCGTCCGGTGGCGCTGGTGCCGCTGGGTCCGGCTGCCGAGGCCGAGGCGATGGTGCTGGCGCGCCGGCTGCGTAAGGCCGGTGTCGTGGTCGATCTCGGCTATGGCGGTAATCTGAAGAAGCGCATGAAGCGCGCCGACCGTGTGGGTGCTGCCCAGGCGGTGATCTTCGGTGATGACGAGCTTGCCCGCGGTGCCGCCCAGCTGAAGAGCCTGGACGACGGCGCCCAGACCGAGGTGGCGCTCGCCGATCTCGTCGACCGCCTGGCCGCGCGGGGCTGACCCTCAGGTCATGTCGCTTCAGGCCAAGCTCGATCAGGTCCTGCGTCGCCACGAAGAACTGGCGGCACGGCTCGCCGACCCGGCGATTGCCGGGTCGGGCGATTATGTGCGCCTGTCCCGCGAATTCGCCGGGCTCGACGAACTCGCCCAGGCCGTGCGCCGGCAGCGGGAGGTGGCGCGTGAACTGGCCGAAGCGCGTGTGATGGCCGGCGATCCGGCCGCCGATGCCGAGATGCGGGCGCTGGCCGAGGAAGAGTGCCGGAGCCTCGAGGCCGAGTGCCAGGCGCTGGACCGCTCCGTCCGGGTGATGCTGCTGCCGCGCGACGAGGCCGATGACCGCAGCGCCATCCTTGAAATCCGTGCCGGCACCGGTGGCGAAGAGGCGGCGCTGTTCGCAGCCGATCTCTTCCGCATGTATCAGCGCTACGCCCAGGAGGCCGGCTGGCGGGTCTCGCTGCTGCAGGCGACGGAGAGCGACCTCGGCGGCTTTCGCGAAGTCGTGGCCGAGATCGAGGGGGCGGGCGTCTATGGCCGGCTGAAATTCGAGAGCGGCGTCCACCGGGTGCAGCGTGTGCCCGAGACCGAGGCCCAGGGCCGCATCCACACTTCGGCGGCGACGGTCGCCATCCTGCCCGAGGCGGAAGAGGTCGACATCGCCATCGATCCGGCGGACCTGAAGATCGACGTCTTCCGGGCAAGCGGTGCCGGCGGCCAGCACGTGAACACCACCGACAGCGCGGTTCGCATCACCCATCTGCCGACCGGCATCGTGGTGGTGCAGCAGGACGAGCGCTCCCAGCACAAGAACCGGGCGAAGGCGCTCAAGATCCTGCGCGCGCGGCTGTTCGAGCAGGCCCGCGATGCGGCGGCCGAGGCGCGCGCGGCAGAGCGGCGCGGCCTGGTCGGGTCCGGGGACCGGTCCGAGCGGATCCGGACCTACAACTTCCCCCAGAACCGGGTCACGGATCACCGCATCGGCCTCACCCTCTATAAGCTCGACAAGGTGGTGGCGGGCGAGGCGTTGGGTGAGCTGATCGAGGCGCTGGTGACCGAGGATCAGGCCGCCCGGCTGGCGGCTTTGGACGAGACCGGCGCATGAGCCCGGCCGGGGGCGGGGACGCAGACGCCCTGCGTCGGATGCTGACGGCCCGGCTGGCCGAGGTCGCCGGCGCGGATGCCGGGCTGGAAGCGCGGATGATCGTGGAGCGGGTGACGGGGCTGGATGCGGCCGGCCTGCTGACCCGCGGCGACCAGCCGGTTTCGCCCGATGCGCGTGCCGCGGCGGAGGCCATGCTTGCCCGGCGGCTTGCGCGTGAGCCGCTGTCTCAGATCCTCGGCACCCGCGGCTTCTGGACCATCGATCTCGACGTCACCGCCGATGTCCTGACCCCACGGCCCGATACCGAGACCCTGATCGAGGCCGTGCTGGATTTCGTCGATGCCGATGGCCGAGGCCGCGGCCAGCCCTGGCGGATCCTGGATCTGGGCACCGGTTCGGGCTGTCTGCCGGCGGCCCTGCTCAGCGAACTGCCCGAAGCGCAGGCGGTTGCGGTCGACCGTTCCGAGGCTGCCGCGCGGGTGGCCCGGAGCAATCTGGCGCGAATTGCGCCCGGCCGCGCGGTGGTGGTGGTCGGCGACTGGGCGACGGCGCTTTCGGCCGCACCCGGCCACGTATTCGACTTGATCGTGTCGAACCCGCCTTATATACCTACCAGTGAAATCCGGGCCCTGGATCCGGAGGTTGCGCGGCACGAGCCACATCTTGCCCTTGATGGCGGTGATGATGGTCTCGAGGCATATCGGGTGCTGGCACCCGTGATTGCACGCCTGCTGCACCCCGAAGGGCTCGCATGTGTGGAAGTCGGACGAGGACAGGCGCGGGATGTGGAGCGCCTCTTCGGCGACCTGGGATTGACGACATCCGTAAGGAATGATCTGGGCCGTATCGGACGCTGCGTGACCGCGCGGCATGCCGGAGCGGTGGCGCCCTGAGCCACACGGATCCCTTGGGCAGGTCGTCCGCAACCGGCGGACACCGTGTTGCCCCGGATCCGATCGGCCGCCCTTGCGGAGCGGTTACACGAGTATTTGCCACCTGGCACATCGACGGCCCGTTCGGCCGTAACACAGAACAGATAGGACGGCTTGGACTGACATGAGGAACGGCCCGAATTCCAAGCGGACGCGCATGGGACGGCAGCAGGGCGGTGGCGGCGGTGGTGGTCGCCCCCGGCCGCAGCAGCCGGTCAACCGCAACCGGATCTTTGAGAGCAACGGCCCTGCCGGCAAGATCAAGGGCAACCTGTCCCAGGTCATCGATCGTTATCTGGCTGCGGCCCGTGATGCGTCGAGTTCGGGCGACCGGGTGCTGGCCGAAAGCTGCCTGCAGCATGCCGAGCATTATCTGCGCCTGATGAACGGCACCCAGGACGAGAACCGCACCGACCGGAGCCCCGTTCAGGACCGGTTCTCGCGCCCGGGGACCGAAACGGACTCCGACGAGGACGAGACCGAGACCGGCGACGCCGAGGGCGAGGACGAGGCCGCCGAGCCGGCGGAGCGCCCGAGCCGTGGCGACCGCTATGAGCGCGGCGATCGTGGCGAGCGTTTCGAGCGTGGCAGCCGTTTCGATCGCGGAGACCGTGATCGGGGTGACCGCGCCGAGCGTGGCGATCGGCCCGAACGTGGTGACCGACCTGAGCGCGGTGACCGGTCTGAACGTGGTGATCGGCCCGAACGTGGTGATCGCTCCGAGCGTGGTGACCGGCCCGAGCGTGGTGACCGGCCCGAGCGTGGTGACCGGACCGACCGGGGTGATCGCGATGACGAGCGGGGCGGTCGCCGTCGTCGCGGCCGTCGCGGCAATCGTGGCGAGGGCCGCGATGAGCGTGACACCGAGCGCGGTGGCGAGAGCGATCTGTTCGGTGGCGAGCAGCCGCGTGAACGGCGCCCGGCCGGCGATCTGACCCCGGCACCGCAGCCGGTTGCCGAGCAGCCGGCCCCGGTGGCCGAAAAGCCTGCACCGGTTGAAAAGCCTGCGCCTGCTGCCGCGGCACCGGTTGCCCCGGCGCCCGCCGCTCCGGCCCCTGCACCTGCCGCTCCGGCACCTGCGACGCCGGCGCCCGTTGCTTCGGCACCTGTCGCTTCGGCACCGGCGGCCGAACAGCCGGCCGAGCCGGCACCTGCTCCGCGTCGCCGGACCGCCAAGGCCGCCGAGGCTGCGGCAGCCGAGGCCGGAGAGGCCGAGGCGCCCAAGCCGCGCCGCACCCGCCGGACCAAGGCCGAGATGGCCGCGGCCGCGGAAGCGGCTGCCGCCGAGGGGGCTGCACCGGCCGAAAAGCCGGTCCGCAAGCGTGCGACCACCACCCGCACCCGCCGCAAGGCGAGCGAGGGTGAGGGCGAGGCCGGCTGACGAGCCCGGCCGGCTGCCATTGCTGCCTGAACGAACGCCGCTGTCGGGATGACCGACGGCGGCGTTCGTGTATCCGGGGGGCAGGCCTCGGTCGGGGCGGTTCAGCGGATGGTGATCGGATCGCCGGCGCGGATCGTGCCGGGGCGGGTCACGACGGTGAAGACGCCGAATTCCTTGTGGCCCTGGGTCGAGGAGAGGGCCGGCAGGACCTCCAGATCCCGGATGGCGGTACCCGGGCGGACATGGGTGGCGGCACAGCGAATGACCGGTGCCACCGCCTCGACGGCGACCTCGCCGATCTCGATGGTGCGGCCGATCAGGTCGCGCTCGATCCAGGGCTCGCCGAAATCGGCAACCAGATTATTGCGGAACCGCAGCGGATCCAGCGCCTCGGGCGCAAGCCCCATGGCATGAGCCAGCGCCCGGCCGCTCGCCAGATTGGTGATCGAGAGCATCTGGCGTTCCTTGTCGGTGAACGAACCCGTCCCTGCCTTGACCAGCATCGGCGCCTTGGCCGGGGGCAGGTCCAGATGGCGCGCGACCAGCTGGCCGGCGCGGACCCCGAAATCCGGGTCGTCGCCCTGGCCGGCGATGGCCTCTCCGTCGGGCAGGGTCAGTACCAGCCGGTCGGTTTCCGTGTCGTAGCGACAGGCGATGGCGGCCATGCGCGGTTCGGTCACCATCACGTGGAAGGCCGCCTTGGGGCGCCATTCGGGCTGGAACGGATTGGGCTGCGTGCCGATCTTCGCAAAGGCGAAGCGGCGGTCGGCGGGCAGGCCGGCGCCGGTTTCCAGCCGGGCTTCCGTCAGCCGGTCCACGGACAGGCTCTTCACGGGGAAGCGGTTGATGTCGATCAAGGCGCCGTCGGCCATCCCTCGGTCTCCTGGAAGGGCAGGTCAGATCCGCATCATAGCGATGCATGAAGATGGTGCGAGGCGATCTTGCACGACTGTTGCCGGTTCACCACATGGGATGTGGGCCGGGGACAACCGGTCCGCCCGGTGGCCGGCCGCAGCAGCGGAGGATCGCCGGGGCAGGTCGGTCGGTGCCGTCGCCACGCAAGCCAGGGACGCGCGCCATTCCATCGGACGATCGTCGAGGGACGCCACGGCATGAATATCGAGAGCTATACCGATCGGGCAAAGGGTTTCCTCCAGGCCGCCCAGCAGCTGGCGCAGGGCCGGGGGCATCAGCAGTTCACGCCCGAACATCTTCTGAAGGTCCTGGTCGATGACGAGCAGGGCGTGGGGCTGGGTCTGGTGCAGGCCGCGGGCGGTGACCCCGCGAAGCTGCGCGAGGCGACCGAGCGCGCGCTCACCCGTCTGCCCAAGGTCGAAGGCAGCGGTGCCGGCCAGCTTTATCTGGCGCCGGATACCGGCCGCGTGTTCACCGAGGCCGAGGCCCTGGCCAAGCGGCTGGAAGACGAGTATGTCGCGGCCGAGACCCTTCTGCTCGCGCTCGCCCTGGTCGACCGGACCGAGGCGCAGAAGGCGCTGGCATCGGCCGGTGTGAAGCCGCAGGCGCTGGAGGCCGCGATCCGCGATATGCGCAAGGGCCGTAAGGTCGACAGTGCGCAGGCGGAGCAGGGCTATGACGCGCTCAAGAAATATGCCCGCGACCTCACCCAGGCGGCGCGGGACGGTAAGCTCGACCCGGTGATCGGCCGCGACGAAGAGATCCGCCGCACCATCCAGGTGCTCAGCCGCCGCACCAAGAACAATCCGGTGCTGATCGGCGAGCCCGGCGTCGGCAAGACCGCCATCGTCGAGGGGCTTGCGCTGCGCATCATCAATGGCGACGTGCCCGAGAGCCTGCGCAGCAAGAAGGTGCTGGCGCTGGATCTGGGGGCGCTGGTCGCCGGTGCCAAATATCGGGGTGAGTTCGAAGAGCGGCTGCGCGCCGTGCTGCAGGAGATCGACGCGGCGGCGGGCGAAGTGGTGCTGTTCATCGACGAACTGCACACGCTCGTCGGGGCTGGTGCCGCCGAAGGCTCGATGGATGCCTCCAACCTTCTGAAGCCCAAGCTGGCCCGCGGCGAACTGCGCTGCATCGGCGCCACCACGCTCGACGAGTATCGCAAGCATATCGAGAAGGATGCCGCACTCGCCCGGCGCTTCCAGCCGGTGATGGTCGAAGAGCCGACGGTGGCCGAGACCATCTCGATCCTGCGCGGCCTGAAGGAGCGCTACGAGCTTCATCACGGCGTGCGGATCACCGATGCCGCGGTGGTGGCGGCGGCGACGCTGTCGAACCGCTACATCACCGACCGTTTCCTGCCCGACAAGGCGATCGACCTGGTCGACGAGGCGGCGAGCCGGCTGCGCATCGAGATCGAGAGCAAGCCCGAGGCGATCGACGAGCTCGACCGCCGGCTCATCCAGTTCAAGATCGAGCGTGAGGCGCTGAAGCGCGAAAGCGATCAGGCGTCGAAGGACCGGCTGGTCAAGCTGGAAGGCGAGATTGCCGGGCTGGAGAAGCAGACCGCCGACATGACCGCATCCTGGAAGGCCGAGAAGGGCCGCCTGGAAGGTGTGCAGAAGCTGAAGGAGGAGCTGGACCAGCTGCGGCTGGAGCTTGCCAACGCCCAGCGGCGCGGTGACCTGGCCAAGGCCGGCGAGCTGGCCTATGGCCGGATCCCCGAACTGGAGCGGAAGCTGAAGGCAGCCGAAGAGCAGGTGAAGAGCCGCCTGCTCGACGAGGCGGTGACCGATGGCCATATCGCGGCGATCGTCTCGCGCTGGACCGGCGTGCCGGTGGACAAGATGCTGGAAGGTGAGCGGGCCAAGCTGCTGCGCATGGAGCAGGTGCTGGGCGAGCGCGTCATCGGCCAGGCAGAGGCGGTCGCGGCGGTCTCCGAGGCCGTCCGGCGTGCCCGTGCCGGGCTGCAGGATCCCCGCCGGCCGATCGGCTCCTTCCTGTTCCTTGGCCCGACCGGCGTCGGCAAGACCGAGCTGTCGAAGGCGCTGGCGCAGTTCCTGTTCGACGACGACGCGGCGCTGCTGCGCATCGACATGTCGGAGTTCATGGAGAAGCACGCCGTCTCGCGGCTGATCGGCGCCCCTCCGGGCTATGTCGGCTATGACGAAGGTGGTGTGCTGACCGAGGCGGTGCGCCGGCGTCCCTATCAGGTGATCCTGTTCGACGAGGTGGAAAAAGCCCATCCGGACGTGTTCAACGTTCTGCTGCAGGTGCTGGACGACGGCCGGCTGACCGATGGTCAGGGACGGACGGTCGACTTCACCAACACGGTCATCATCCTGACCAGCAATCTGGGCGCCGAGGTTCTGGCGGGCCAGGAACCGGGTGCGCCGGCCGAAGACGTCCGGGCGCAGGTGATGGCGGTGGTCCGTGCGGCCTTCCGTCCGGAATTCCTCAACCGGCTGGACGAGATCATCCTGTTCCACCGGCTCGGCCGCGAGCATATGGGCGGGATCGTCGACATCCAGATCACCGATCTGGTCAAGCGGCTGGCCGAACGGCAGATCGGCTTCGATCTCAGCCCCGCAGCCCGCGACTGGCTGGCCGATGCCGGCTATGACCCGGTCTATGGTGCGCGGCCGCTGAAGCGGACCATCCAGCGCGAGGTGCAGAACCCGCTTGCGCGCATGGTGCTGGAAGGCCGGCTGCCCGAGGGCTCGACGGTTCGGGCGGATGTCCGGGACGGCGCGCTGGTCTTCGAGACCAGCACGCCTGAAGCGGCGGCGGCCTGATCGGCATCCCGGGACCAGACGTAAAGAAACCCCCGCTCGAGCGATCGGGCGGGGGTTTTTCGTTGCGGTCCGGGCGGGCGCTTCCAGCTGGTCGCGGTCCGGGCGGGCGCTTCCAGCTGGTCGCGAAATCACTCGGTGGAGCGGCCCGGCGTCGCCGTGGTGGTGCTGGCCAGGGTGGCCGAGGCGCCGCGCAGGCTCGCCACCTGCTTCTCGACCTGGGCGACCGTCTGGCGGAACTTCTTCAGCTCGGCAGCGGCGAGGGTGCGGCCGACCGGCAGCTTGATGCTCTTCGGGTTGACCTGCTTGTTGTTCACCAGCACTTCGTAATGCAGATGCGGTCCGGTGGAGCGGCCGGTGGTGCCGACCGCGCCGATCACCTGACCCTGCTTCACCTTCTGGCCCGCCCGGACGTTGATCCGGCTCATATGGGCATAGGCGGTGGAGTAGGTGCCGTTGTGGCGGATGCGGACATATTTGCCATAGCTGCTGAACCAGTCGGCCTTTTCGACCACGCCGTCACCGGCGGCCATGATCGGGGTGCCGGTGGGGGCGCCGAAATCCACGCCCTTGTGCATCTTGGTGTAGCCGAGCAGCGGATGGCGGCGGGCACCGAAGCCCGAGGTCAGACGGGCGCCCTCGATCGGGGTCTGCAGCAGGGCCTTGCGCACGCTCTTGCCGTTCGGATCGAACCAGTCGTCATCGAAACGGTAGAGGGTCAGTGACCGGCCGCCGACCACCAGGGTCGCCGCCAGCACGTCGCCATTGCGGATCGCGCGGCCCTGTTCGTCGACCATGCGCTCATAGAGCACCTCGAACCGATCGCCCGGCTGAATGTCGCGCTGGAAGTCGACGTCGTAGGAGAAGGGCTTGATCAGCTCCGACACCATAGAGACCGGCAGGTCTGCCGCGGCAGCTGCTTCGTACAGGCTGGAGCGGATCTCGCCGGAGGCCAGCGCGAGCTGACGGTTCAGCTCCTTGCGCACCTCGACGGCGGTGAAACTGGTCTGCAGGCCGCTGCGTTCGATGCGGATCTGACGCTCGGCGTCGATCGCCATCTGGAAGCTGGTCACCGGGCCGCTGCCGCCACCCGCCCGCTGGCGCGGGAAGGTCAGGGTGACTTCCTGGCCGACCTTCAGGCTGCGCGGGTTGAACACCTTGCGCATCGAATCGACCAGCGCATAGGCGTCTTCCTGGGCGACGCCGTTGCGGACCAGAAGGTCGATGATCGTGTCGCCACGTTCGACGGTCGCCGTGCGGATGATGGGGCCCATCTCGGCGGCATTGGTCGAGGGCGTCAGGGTGCGCAGTTCAAGGCGTTCGTCGAGCAGGCGGCGGGTCAGGGTATCGGGCGCTGCAACCGGGGCCTGGTTGCGGAGCGTCATGTCGAAGGGATCGAAGCTGTTCACCAGCGGGTCGGCGAAGGCGACATATTCGGCGGCTGTGGAAGTTCCGGGTGTGGTGAGAAGCGTCACCCCCATGATTGCCGCGACGGCCGCAGCCATCGTCCTGCCCCACAGGTTTTGTCGCACACCAAGCCCGTCGGTGGTGAACCGCATGAAGTCGCCCCTTTGAGTTTGAACCCGCTCTTGTCGCGTGCTCCCGACCTGCCGGTACCGCCTGTCCGACATTCCGGTCGAGATGCGTCGCCCGATCACTTTGGACTTGCCTCTTTCTGGCCGATCTTCGTGATCCCGTGTCCGCTTCCAGCCGGCATCCGTATCATCCACGTCCCGGGGCCCGGCATCCGTTCACTGACCTTACAGATCATCCATCAAACGATGACATATCTTGCATGCGGTCAGTCAATTGACGTCAGACCGAGTCTCCGGAAGGAGAACCGGGCGTGAAGCGATTCGATCGGATGCCTGCCGACTTGTCGAAACGACCCGGAGGTCGGTTCCAAGCTGTTGCCGATACCGGCGCCAGCGCGGAAAGCGAACAAAAGGCTCACGACTTTGTTTTCGATTTTTTGCCACTGTGCCCAAGCGCAGGCGGGGTGTCAACGGGATGTTGGGCGCGATGGCCGGGGCAGGACGTCGCAGCCGCGATGCAGGGCAAGATAGGAAAAAAGCCATGTATCGTTAACCACTTGGATACCTCACTTCATGTGGTGCTGCATGCCGCGATGCGGTGCGGAATATGAAGGGGTTACGCGCGCGGGCGCCCTCGCGCTCGTGCACGAGCATGGATTGGACCGTCGGGGTCTCCGCGGAACCGTGCTTCGACGGGTGCCGTATCCGGTGGTCCGGTCTCCGGATGGTCACGCGCATGATCGGGCCCCGCGGGGCGGAAGACCGCCGGATGTGTCGCAGGCGGCCCCGAAAAAATGCCGGTGCCGGAAAAAAATCGCAGAGGCTTTGCCGGGCGGCCGGGAAACCGGCGGGAAGAGCGATGGATGATCTCTCATGATTTCAAGGGGATGTCCGGCAGGCTCAGGGGCGTCGCGAAAACGTCATCGAAGTGTGTTGACAGGGGGGCCGGATCCCCATATAAACCGCCCCACACCGACGGGCACCGCGGACGACGCGGCGCCGGGCGGGGCTGAAAAGCCAGAGAATACAGCCTCTTAAACGAGGCAGGCCCTTAAGAAGGGCAGGCGCCCGAGGGTGCCGCGGGGCGGGAACGCTTCGTCTGGATCTTTGACATTGTGAAACGGATCGGAAGGGATGCGAGGGCGGCGGTCGTCGATCTTAGGACTTTAAGAACGACTGACCGATGAGCGCCTTGGCATCTCGATATGACCTTGTGCCTAGA